>JBMLOK010000301.1:0-7204 GCA_049243005.1 Bacteroidia bacterium
AAACAAAAAAAGCACCAAGAATTTTATTTCTCAGTGCTTTTTGAATGATTATCATTTTAGGATTTCTTATTCCACAATTGCGTGGTACATACCTTTGATTTCGCCATCAAATTTTTGCTCAATTACTTTCCTTTTTGCTTTTTGTGTTGGAGTTAATTCTCCTGCTTCCAAAGTAAATGGTCTTCTTTTGATGATGTAATTTTTAACACGTTCGAATTTGCCTAGTTCATTGGCATATTTATGCATGTCAACATCTAACCATTTTTTAATTTCTTCATCCTGAATAAACTCATCTGTTTGGTTGAAATAATCTTCTTTGAAACCAAATACTTCTTTCATTTCTTCTCTTGAAGGAACAATAATTGCTGTTAAGTATTCTTGTTTATCACCAATTAAGAAAATCTGTTCAATCTTGTTCGATTTTAAATAAGTATTTTCAATTGGAGTAGGGTAAACGTTTTTACCAAATGAATTCACCAAAATATTCTTAATACGATCGGTGATTTTTAAATATCCTTTGTAGAATTTTCCAACATCACCTGTATGTAACCATCCTTCAGCATCAATAGCTTCTGCAGTTTGTTCAGGTAAGTTCCAGTAACCTTTCATTACGTTTTGTCCGCGTACCAAAATTTCTCCTTCTGCCGATTCAAATTTAGGGTCGAAACTAGCATTGGTTTGTACGGTAATTATTTCTTTTGTATCCGGATTTTGAATGGCAACTTCACAACCTTTTCCAATTCTACCAACACTACCAAATATTGGTCGCGCAGGCTCGTTTACCGAAACCAATGGTGATGTTTCTGTTAAACCATATCCTTCACAAACCAATACGCCAATGTTTCCAAAAAATTCACCTACGTGTTGAGGCATTGCTCCACCACCGGAAATCATAATTTTCATCTGACCACCTAATTTTTCCTTGATTTTGGTGAAAACCAATTTCTCGGCAATCATTAATTTTAGGTTTAAAAGAGGAGAATTTCCTTTGTAATTTTCTCTATTGTGACGAGCAGTTTCGCCTTGTTTGATAGCCCAATTAAAAATCTTTAAACTCAATCCACCTTTTGAAGTCACATTTTTTCTAACCCTTTCTTCAATTCTTTCCAATAATCTTGGAACTGTAAGAATTGCCATTGGTTTTACTTCAATGATATTATTTGAAAGAGCTTCCAAACTTTGAGCAAAAGCAATTTGAGTTCCAACCATTGTACTTAAATAATAAGTAGCGGTTCTTTCATATACATGACAAAGTGGTAAGAAAGAAAGGAACCTGAAATCTTTGTTAACGATTGGCATTAAATCAATACCCATTTCCACATTGGTAATAAAATTATTGTGGGTTAACATAGCTCCTTTAGGTTTTCCTGTTGTGCCTGATGTATATAATAAACACGCTAAATCATCACGGGTAACCTTATTCAGTCTTTCTTCAATTTGGTCTTTAAGCTGAACATGACTCTGTGTTCCCATTTCAATCATTTGCTGATAAGTGATGGTATTTGAGTCGAGTTTATCAGTATCAAAAGCCGTAATAACCAGTTCCAGTTTAGGGCAATTTGCTTTGATTTTGTTTACCTTTTTTAGAAGGAAAGGAGTTCCAACAAGAATTGCTCTGGCACCAGAATCGTTTAAAATGTATTCAACTTCCGATTCGCTCAGAGTTGGATAAATTGAAACATTCACCAAACCAAGTTGCATTAAGCCCTGGTCGAAGCAAATGTATTCAGGACAATTTTCAATGATTAATGCAACATTATCTTGGTGTGCATATCCTTTTGAAAGAAAAAATGCAGAGATAGCGTGGGCTTGATCTAAAACACTTTGATAAGTTATACCTCTATAACTGTCTTTCTTTTTTTCTAATAAATAAATGTCTTCCGGTCTTTTAATATTAACTGCGGCATTTCTCATGTAATGATGCAGCGACGGAAAATTTGGTAAAGAGACACTGGTATTGCTCATATATTAGCTTTTTGTTAATGCGAATAAAGAGCAATTAACAAAATTCAACTAAATAAATGGTGCAATTACACCATAAATTTTGTTGCATTTTTAGCAAAAAAGCCCAATTCGCTTGCAAATTTTACAATTATCGGCCGTTTGGAATTCTCATTTTGTAGTCAACACGAGCTCCACCTTTCGAAATATTTATCAATTTATTTTTAATTAGGCGTTTTTTAAGCTGACTAATATGGTCAACAAATAAAACCCCAATACAATGGTCGTATTCATGTTGAATAACTCTTGCAGCCAATCCGCTGTAGGTGGCGGTATGGGTTTTAAAGAATTCATCTTGGTATTCAATAACCAGATTACTATGTCTGTTAACGTTTTCACGGATATGAGGAATACTTAAACAACCTTCTTCATAATCCCATTTTTCACCAGATTCTTCAAGAATTTTGGCGTTAATAAAAACCCTCTTTTCACCGGTAGCTTCTTCGGTTTCACCAAAGGCACCTGTATCAATAATAAATAAGTTGATAGATTTACCTACTTGAGGAGCAGCTAATCCAACTCCACTTGCTTCATACATGGTTTCCCACATATTTTCGATGAGTGCACTTAATCCCGGGTATTCGGGAGTAATATCAATTCCTTTCTTTCTAAGGATCGGGTCGCCATATGCGAGAATCGGTAAAATCATTACTATACTTTCTTTCTAAAAATTTGTTTCCATATAAGTTTGAAGAATCAAAACAGCGCTTATCTGATCTACAGTTTCCTTGTTCTGTCTGTCTTTTTTCTTCAGTCCCATTTCCAGCATGCTTCTTTGAGCAATTTTGGATGTAAACCTTTCATCAATCCTTTCTACAGGTATTTGAGGGAAGTGTTTAGCCAACAAAGATATGAATTTTTCTACATGTACAGCAGATTCTGAATCAGAACCATCTAAGCGCAAGGGCTTTCCTACTACAAAAATATCAACCGGTTCTTTTTTTATATAATCTTCTAAAAACTTAATGACATCCTTCGAATGCACTGTGGTAAGACCATTCGCAATAATTCTTGAGGGGTCTGTAACTGCCAGTCCTACTCGTTTTGTGCCATAATCTACAGCTAAAATTCTTCCCATTAATTAATTGATTTTAAAACGATGCGAAAGGTAGTTCCTTTTCCCGGTTCTGAGTGTCTTACATAAATTTGTCCTTTGTGGTATTCATGAATAATTCTTTTTACCAACGATAATCCAAGTCCCCAACCTCTTTTTTTAGTAGTATATCCCGGTTTGAAAATGGTTTTGAATTTTGAACGTGGAACTCCTTTTCCTGTATCAGTTATATCTATATAAACAAATTCGGCATCGTGGTTGATTTGAATATTCAGGAAACCTGTTCCTTCCATGGCATCAACTGCGTTTTTACAAAGATTTTCTATCACCCAATCAAAAAGAGGAATATTAATTTGAGCCCAGTTACCCGGTTTTCCAATATTGATTTCGAATTTTACTTTGCTTGAAATTCTATTTTTTAGGTAACTAATTGATTTTTCAACAACTAAATCTAAGTTTTCACCTTTAAGAACAGGTTCAGAACCGATTTTTGAAAAGCGTTCAGTAATCAATTCCAATCTTTTAATATCGTAATCAAATTCCTGTAAGATTTCTTCTTGTTGGTCTTTATCGGTTTCTCTGATAAGATTTAACCATTCTCTTAAAGATGAAATGGGTGTTCCTAATTGGTGTGCAGTTTCTTTACTCATACCAACCCAAACCTGATTTTGTTCTGCTTTTCTGCTGCTACTTAATGCGAAATAACTCATCAAAGCAAAAAATGCGATAAGTGCTAATTGTATAAAAGGATAGGTTTTTAGCTCGTTTAAAAGTTTTGAGTTTTCGTAGTACAGGTAATTATATCTCTTATTTTCTTCATCGTATAAAATTTTTATGGGTACATGCTCATTTTTCATGATTTCGAGTGTACTATTTATATATGCAGTATCTTTTTCTCTGGTTGGATCAAGATTTCTGGTTGTAACAATATTGCCTTCATCATCCACTAAAATGGTTGGAATGGTTTCATTGTCTTCAATAATATTTAACAAAAAATTGATATCACCTTCTGCTTTTATGAGTTGTTTGGTAGCATTGGCCCATAATTTTATCTTGTTATCTTCTTGAACAGCAAGCGATTTAACCAAACTTCTGGTATATAAAAGTGAAATCCCACCAATAAGTGCAGCAGCAGCTATAATGATGAATTTCCAATATCTTTTCTGATCATATGCCCTCATATAAAAATTCTTTTCTGTGTTTTCTACTTACAATAATCAATATTTGTTTCCAAAGAACGAATGTATGCAACTGAATATTGAATGGAATGGAAAATCTTACAAGATTGATACTAAAAATCCAATTGACTTATCAATACCTTTAAAAAGCGGAGATTCTAATCCGAATGCTTTTCAAATTCCACATCCTGTTTTTGAGCCAATAAAAGTTGGTGATTTCGTTGGTTCAGTAGCAGCGGGTAGTTCTGCAAACTGTGAAAATTTACTGATCAATGCTCATGGCAATGGCACTCATACTGAGTGTATAGGACATATTACTAAAGAGAGAATTACCATCAACCAAAGCTTAAAAGAGTTTTTTTTCATAGCACAATTGTTGAGTTTAAGTCCTAAGAAACTATATGATAATCAGCATGGCTTATTATTAGAAGATGCTGAATCTCAAATAAATCCTCAAGTTCAGGCAATTTTATTAAGAAGTTTGCCTAATGGTGATGAAAAGAAATTGATGAATTATTCGGGAAATGTTCCTCATTGTATAGAACCCGCTCTTGCTGCTCATATTGCAGATTTGGGAATCGAACATTTATTGGTTGATTTACCATCTGTAGACCCCGAACATGATGATGGAAAAATGGAAGCTCATAAAGCATTTTGGAGACCAGGTGATTTAAGTCGACTGAATTGTACAATTACGGAGATGTTTTATGCTCCAAATGAAATTAAAGACGGAATTTATCTTTTGAATTTACAAATTGCTGCTTTGGAAACTGATGCGAGTCCATCAAAGCCTATTCTGTATCAGTTAATTGAGTCATAATTTAATCTTATTTTATTAATATTACTTTTAATCTCTGCAGATGCTTGCAGGGGCTTTACATTTTTATATTTTTGCAATACTTTAAAAAAATAATGGATATGAGAAAAACCGCAATAATGCTGGGTTTTTTTGGATGTTTGATTTCGTTGAATGGCCTGGCTCAGAAATCTGCCAAGAAACCTGCTGCCAAAACTGTTGCAGCAACTAAAACCGACCCTTTTGTTTTTACATATGGAGCGGATACCGTTTATCGTACCGAATTCCTAAGACAATTAAACAAAAACAGGAAGGAAACTGCTTTACCAAGTGAGAAAGAGTTAAATGATTACTTAAACCTTTATGTAAACTTTAAACTAAAAGTTAAAGAGGCATTAAGTATGGAATTGGATACCAATCCTGCATTTAAATCGGAACTGGCCGGTTACAGAAAGCAATTGGCCACTCCTTATATGAGTGATAAAAAAGTAACTGAAGGTTTAATGCAGGAGGCTTACGAGCGCATGAAAACTGAAGTGAACGCTTCTCATATCTTGATTAATTGCAATCCAAATGCTTCTGCTTCAGATTCATTGGCTGCATGGAACAAAATCTCTGATTTGCGCAAACGTGCTGCAAAAGGAGAAAATTTTGATTCGTTGGCAGTTAAGTATTCTGATGATCCATCTGCAAAAAAGAATTATGGCAAATTAGGATGGTTTACTGTTTTCCAAATGGTTTATCCTTTTGAAAACGTTGCCTATAAATTAAATAAAGGTGAAATTAGTATGCCTTTCAGAACTCAGTTTGGTTACCATATCATGATTTTGAATGAAAAAAGACCAGCTCGTGGTGAAGTGAAAGTTCAGCATATCATGATTAGAACCGGTTATGGAACTGCACTTGAATCTTTAAAAGATGCAAGAGACCAAATTGATAGTGTTTATGCTAAATTAAACAAAGGTGAAACTTTTGAAAGTCTGGCTGAAAGATATTCTCAGGATGAAGGCAGCAAAGGCAACAAAGGAACAATGAGCTGGATGGCTAGTTTAAGCGGTTATCCTGAAAATTTCAAAGACATCTGTTTTTCTTTAAATCCAAATGAAACATCAAAACCATTCCAAACTGATTTTGGATGGCATATTGTAAGATATGTTGACAGACGTCCTTTAGGTGAATTTAAAGATGTACAAGACATTATTAAAAACAAGGTTTCAAAAGATAGTCGCTCTGAAGGTTCTAAAGCTGCAGTAATTGCACGTGTTAAGAAAGAAGGAAGCTATACTGTGAATGAAGCTAATTTGAAAATGTTCTTAGCTAAACTAGACACTAATTTCATTAAAGGAAACTGGAAATATGATAGCAATGAGGTAGCTAATAAAGAGTTATTTACTATTGGTAATCGTAAACATTATACCAGAGATTTTGCTCAGTTTTTGTCGTTGAATCAAAAACCGGTTGACAAAGGAAATGCTGCTATTGTAGGTAGAAAGAACTTTGACGATTGGGCTTCTGAAAAATGTTTAGCTTATGAAGAAAGCGTTTTGGAGAGCAAATACGAAGAATTCAGAAACATTATGCAAGAATATCATGATGGTATTTTATTGTTTGATTTAACTGATAAAAAAGTTTGGGGTAAAGCATTAAGTGATACTTTGGGATTAGAAAAGTTTTATGGCTTGAACAAAACCAAATACATGTGGAAAGAGCGTTTGGTATTCAAAACTTACAATTGTTTAGATGCAAAAACCAAACAAGCTGCAATGAAGATGTTTGCTGCAGGTAAAACTGAAGATGAAGTATTCAAAAAAATCAACAAAAAATTGGTTGGTACTATCTCAGGAAAAATCACAAGAGCTGAACAAAACGATCCAACTGCCGGTAAAATGTGGGATAAAAAAGGTGTTGTTGATATTAGTTCTGAGGATGGAAGTCATAAATTCTATTATGTAGAAGGTGTGATTGCTCCTGAGCCAAAAGAATTAAAAGAAGCAAAAGGATTGGTAACAAGCGATTACCAAGAATTTTTGATGGATGTTTGGATTAAAGAGTTAAGAGCGAAATATGCTGTAACTTATAACCAGGCTGAAATCAGCAAAATGGCGGGTAAATAGTAATTATTTCAAGTATAGAAAAAAGGAAGTTGGGTAAACCGGCTTCCTTTTTTTGTTTAAA
>JBMLOK010000302.1:0-2067 GCA_049243005.1 Bacteroidia bacterium
GGAGTTAAAGCATAAATAAATCCTTCTAAAGGTCTGTATTCAATTCTGTTCCAGATACCTTTAGCAGATTGAGGTTGTTCATGATAAATCTGACTCATGAAATATACGTTGAAACGCAAGAAATCAATGATTTCGCAAGCACTGTCGATTTCAGCCTGAAAAGCACTTTTACTTTGACCCAACATTGTTGCAGCGTTTAATTTAGCGCGGTAAGGACCGGCAATTAAATCGGCAGCACGTAGGAAAATTGCAGCTCTTTGTTCCCAAGCCAAAGCTTCCCATTTTGGTTTTGCAGCCAAAGCCGCATTAATAGCAGCATCAACATGAGAAGCATCGCTCACATGAAAATGACCTAATTTATGTTGATGATCATGAGGAGGACGAAGGTCGATGGTTTTTCCACTTCTTACTTCTTCAGATCCGATATACATTGGAATATCTAAAACTTTGCTTCTACCTTCAGCCAATGCAGCTTTTAGTTCAGCTCTGGCAGCGGTTCCGGGAGCATAAGTTAAGATAGGTTCATTAACCGGTACAGGTACTTTAAAAAATCCGTTCATATTGGGTATTTTTATTTATTGAGGGCACAAAGGTAAAAGTTTTTTTGAGACCAACATGAAAATAGCTTTACACCAAAAATGCACTTTGTTGAATTGGCAGTTTACAATTATTTTGCAGGATGAACAAAAGTTATCGCTTTCAAGGTATTCTGAAAATTCTGGACTCAAACCCTTCTTATACAATGGTTTCTATTCCAAGTGAAATTATTTCAGAATTGCCAGAATCCGGAAGGTTAAGAACTTTAGGCAAAATGAATGGAGCTGAATTTTCTTTGGCCATTCAAGGAAGAAAAAACGGAAATGGCTTTTTTATGGTAGGTTCAGCCTTAAGAAGAGCTGCCAAAATAACAACTGGCGACCCTGTAGAAATAGAATTCAGCCTTACCGACCCTGATTTCTTAGAACTTCCAGAGGAATTAAAAGAAGTTATGGAACAAGATGAAGAGGCCGGCAAAATCTTTTTTGGAATGACTGTTGGGATGCAAAGAAGTTTAGCTCACTATGTAAGTAGCGTAAAAAATACAGACAGCAGAATAAAACGGGCAATGGAATTGGCTTATAAAATGAAAACTGAAACTTTATATATTCAAAAAGCCAAAAAGAATCAAAACTAAAGTTTCAGTAAATTCTTTGAATTCAACAAGCTAATTTCAATTGGAATATCCTGAACTGGGTGATTAAAACTCAAAAAATAAGCCTGTAACGCAATTGATTGGTCTTTTAGAGGTTTAGAAGCTCCATATTTTACATCACCCAAAATAGGGTTACCCATTGCAGAAAGTTGAGCTCTGATTTGGTGCTTACGTCCTGTTTCCAAATCAATTTCAAGCAAAGAAACATTTTTGGCTGATTTGAGCACCTTGTATTTTAATCGAGCTTCAAGTGCATTGTTTACAGGATTCTCGAAAGCTTTTGTAAAATTCTTTTTATCATCGGATTTAAGCCAATGTTGAAGAGCACCGGCTGAAGCAGGAGGTTTTCCTTCAACAAGACAAAGGTATTTTTTGGTGATTTCCCTTTTTTGAAAACTTTCATTCATACGAACCAATGCTTTACTTGTTCTGGCAAATAAAACAATTCCATTTACCGGCATATCTAAACGATGAATAACACCTAAAAAAACAGCACCGGGTTTGTTGTATTTAACGCGTATATATTCCTTTACCTCATCTTCCAGAGAAATTGGTTTAGAGGGTTCAGGTTGAACAGTTTGACCTGATAATTTAAAAGCAGCTATCAGATGATTGTCTTCAAATAATATTTCCAAGATTGAACTTCTGTTTTAATATTGTTCCTTTTCGTTCGGGAAATCAACACTTTTTACATCTTCTACATATCTTTCAACCGCTGATTTAATTTCATCATACAAATTCAAATACCTGCGAAGAAATTTAGGTGAAAAATCTTTGTTGATACCAAGCATATCGTGGCTTACTAAAACTTGTCCATCTACATCGGGACCTGCTCCAATTCCAATTACAGGTATTTTTATTGCCTGAGCTACTTC
>JBMLOK010000302.1:2167-3894 GCA_049243005.1 Bacteroidia bacterium
ACAGCATGTGCTTCGGCTTCTTTCATAATTCTGATTGAAGAAACCAAGGCTTCTTTTGAATTTCCTTGATAAGAACCAAAAGGTAAATCAACAACAACAAGTGCTCTATCAACGGCTTTTATTACTGCTGCTGCATGTGAAATCATCTCATCCAAAGTAATTGGAAGTGTAGTTTCGTGACCATGCATCACATTTGAAGCTGAATCACCAACCAATAAAACATCGATTTTTGCAGCATCAAAAATTTTTGCCATACTATAATCATATGCAGTTAACATACTGATTTTCTCACCTCTAAGTTTCATTTCCTGAACTGTATGGGTGGTCACTTTTTTTACTTCTTTATAGGTACTCATAAAAAATCTTGAAATTCAAAGGTATAAATAAAACCTTTCTAAGCGAATCTTTGACTATGTTTTGAATCAGCAATAAAATAGTTTTACTTCGCAGCAAATGAAATTACAAAATTTAATCATCCTAATATTACTTGGAATTACCTTTAATTCTTGTAAAAACGACCTGGAAATCAATGCGCCTTATGAAGATACAGCAGTTGTTTATGGATTTTTAGACCAAAACCAGCCTGTTCAATACATCAGAATTCAAAAATTATATCAGAACGATGCAAATTCTTCAACATCAGCAGGTGCGAAAATTGCAGATTCCTTATACTTCGATTCGTTGGTAGTTACTTTGAGTGAAGGAAACAAAACTTATCAATGTTATAAAATTGATACAGTATTTAAAGATTCTGGCTTTTTCGGAAATCAGAAACATTATTTATACGCTTGCTCAATTCCTAAAAACAATGATATCGATGAAAGGTATCAATTGCTTATTTATCATCCAAAATCAGGAAGAACTTTTAGATCAAGCACATCAATTGTTAAAGATGCAGTAATTGAAGCTAGGACTATTGCGATCAGACCAAATATCAATAACCATGCTTTTCCATTTAGGTATACTAGTGGGAAAAATTCATTTTTATATGATTTAGTAATCAGGTTTAATTACCTCGAATTGAATAAAAATGATACAAACTCTTCTCAGTTAAAATTTTACGATTATTATGTAAAAAGATCTTCAGTATATTTTGAAAGAGAAACTGTTTTATCTGAAACTTTTGTTAATACACTTAAAGCAAGTATTCCTACTGATAATAGTAAAATCAGACGTGTAGTTGGAATTCAATTTATTGCTTATGGAGGTTCAAAAGAATACAAGGAACTATCTGATTTAAGTAAACCAAATACTTCCATTGTTCAGAAAAACACTGAATATACAAACATCGAAAATGGCTTAGGTATATTTACAAGTCGTAACTATACAATTCAAACTAAGATGATTCTTGACAATGAGTCGAGAAACATTTTAGCAGACAATCTTCCAAATTTTGTCAGATAAGCTATAGAACAATCTTAATCGACTTATTTTCAAATTATTAAAAGAAAATAGTTTTTTAGAAATGCCTTTTCAAAATAGGATTTACAAAATCTATTTTTCGGGGTAATTATATCCAACTAACCCAATATGGCGAAAGATTTTTCTGCCATAAAACTGACATTTTGCCTTATCAATTCTACAAAAATTGAAATTTAATGAAAGTGTATCTGTCAGATTGCTCTAAAAACTGACAATTTTTATCATTGGTATAGAGATTGATAAATTTTGTGAAAGAACATTAAACTTATGAGCAAAATAATAGGAATCGATTTAGGAACAACCAA
>JBMLOK010000303.1:0-2871 GCA_049243005.1 Bacteroidia bacterium
CAATTAATAATTTGGTAATCTACGAATTACATTTAAGAGATTTCATTGCTCGTCACGATTTTCAAACACTAAAAGATACTTTAATGTATTTGAAAAATCTAGGCGTAAATGTGTTGGAATTAATGCCAATCAATGAATTTGATGGAAATGAAAGCTGGGGTTATAATCCTAATTTCTTTTTTGCAGTTGATAAATACTACGGTACAAAAGATGCTTTCAAAGAACTAGTTGATGAGTGTCATAAATTGGGTATTGCAGTTGTAATTGATATGGTTTTAAATCATTCTTTTGGATTAAATCCTCAAGTTAGAATGTATTTTAATTCGACAACTGGTAAGCCGCAAAACAATCCTTGGTTTAATTCAGATGCAACGCATCCATTTAATGTTGGATATGATTATAACCACGAAAGTCAAGATACTAAAGATTTTGTTGACAGAGTCCTTAAATATTGGGCAGTTGAATATAAAGTTGATGGTTACAGATTTGATTTGTCTAAAGGATTTACTCAGAAAAATACTGGTTCAGATGTAGGTGCATGGAGTGCTTACGACCAATCAAGAGTTAATCTTTGGAAAAGAATTCGTGATGAATTTAGAAAATCTTGCACCGATTGTTATTTAATTCTAGAACATTTAGGAGACAATAGTGAAGAAACAGTTCTTGCTAATGAAGGATTCATTATGTGGGGTAAAATGACTGAACAATTTAATGAAGCAACGATGGGTTATGCTGGCTCTAAACAAAATTTAAGCTGGGGTAATTACAAAAGCAGAAACTTCACTTTCCCTAATTTAGTAACTTATGCTGAAAGTCATGATGAAGAAAGATTGATGTTTAAAAACAAACAGTTCGGAAACGTTAATGGTGCTTATAATGTTAAAAATGTCAATACCGCTTTGCAAAGAGTTGGTGCTGCTATGGCTATGTTGTTACCTCTAAAAGGTCCAAAAATGATTTGGCAGTTTGGCGAATTAGGTTACGATATTAGTATCGATCAAAATGGCAGAACAGGTAACAAACCAATTTTATGGAACTATAATACCGAGCCTGCTAGAAAACAATTATATAATACAACTGCAATGTTGGCCAAGTTGAAACAACATCCTTCCTTTGGTTCTGATAATTATAGTTATGATGTGGCTGGAACAGGTAAGTTCTTAAAAGTTTCCGACCCAACCATGAACTCAATTACCATGGCTAATTTTGATATGGTTTCAATTACTATGACTCCGATTTTCCAAAAAACTGGTTGGTGGTATGATTATATGACTGGAGATTCTATTGAAATTACTGCAACTAATGCGGGAATTACTTTAAATCCGGGTGAGTTTAAGGTTTATACTGATGTTAATTTAAATCCTAAAACTAAACCAACTTCAATTCAATCTGAAAATGCTCAATCTTTGGAAATTTCAGTTTTCCCGAATCCTGCGCAATCCAAAGTTTCATTAGTAACTTTTAAATCAGCAGAAAAACCAAATATTTCTCTTTTTGATGTAAATGGTAAATTATTAAACATCAATATTAACTCAAGCCAAAGAGCAAATAATGAATGGGTAAGTGATTTAGATTTAAATGAAATTAGTCAAGGACTCTATTTCATTCATGTAACAACAAAAGAAGGTTCAACTGTTAAGCAGTTGATTGTTAGTGAATAAGTAATTGATGACCATTATAAGTAAATAACTTTTAATAAGCTTATTTGCACAATTACACTCAATAATTTAATTTGGGGCGGTAATTGTAAGTTTTAAACTTAATTGATTTTATAAACCTGAAGTGAAACTAGTTTTCAACTTCAGGTTTATTCTGCAATTATTCTTACATTACATTGCTTAAAATTTGTCAAAACAAAAACAAACAATAATTAATACGAAATGAAACAAAAATTACTGATTTTTTTATTTCTGCTAATTGGTGTAAGCATGGCCCATGCGCAAAGCATAAGGGGTGTGATTACAGACAATAAAAAAGAGGCAGTAATCGGCGCAACTGTTAAGGTTGAAGGAACTGCAACAGGTGCCGTTACAGATGCTTTAGGAGCTTTTGAAATTAAAGGTCTTAAGCCGGGAAATTACAAATTGAAGATTTCTTCAGTTGGTTATTCATCAATTGTAAAGGAAGTTACTTTAGGAACAAGTTCAGTAAATATTGAAGTTGTGATGAAGGAAGACTTAAAGCAAATGGATGAACTAGTTGTAGTTGGTTACGGTGTTCAGCGCAAAAGAGAAGTTACGGGTGCTGTTTCTAAAATTGGTGGTAAAGAATTAAATGATTTACCAGTTCCAAGTTTTGAAGCTGCTATGCAAGGTAAAGCTGCCGGTGTTCAAGTAACAGTTGGAAGTGGTATGGCAGGTGCTGCATCAATAGTACGTGTTCGTGGTATTTCTTCAATTTCAGCAAGCGGTGATCCTTTATACGTTGTTGATGGAATTCCAATTACTCAAGATTATTTCATGTTAGGTAATAGTGGTGGTATGAACAACAATCCACTTGCTACTTTAAATCCTGATGATATCGAAAGTGTTGAAATTTTAAAAGATGCTGCAGCCAATGCAATTTACGGTTCTCGTGGTGCTAATGGTGTAATCTTAATCACAACAAAAAGAGCTAAAAAACCAGGATGGAAATTGACAGCTTCTGCTCGTGCAGGGGTTTCACTTCCAACTGCTAGACCTAGAATGTTGAATTCTAAAGAATGGTTACAATTAAACCAAGAGGCTTGGGAAAATGACGGAAATGCAGGTAGAGCTACACTTCCAGGTGGTATGACTTATGATCAAGCAAATTCAAACAATACAGATTGGGTTGATGAAACAATTCATACCGGTTTTAAACATGGATATACTTTCGGTGCTGCTAAAGGTG
>JBMLOK010000304.1:0-3755 GCA_049243005.1 Bacteroidia bacterium
GTTTTGCCTTTTTCGAATTGAATATCAGTTGAACTTTGTGCTTTCCATTCAGCGCTAGTGTAGCTTGTTGACTGAATTTCACTGCCATCAACACTTACTTTTACTCTGAAACCTTCACATACTTCAAAGTTCAGTTTATTGGTTTTAGAACGAAGTAATGCATAATCTGAACCATGTTTTTCATTCACCCTGCTCCAGAATATTTCATCGTAATTTGAATCTTTGTTTTTAACATAAGAATCAATGAAAGCATTCCATTTTACAGCAGCATTTTCATGTGCTTTAATTTGATAACGGATACATGCAATTTCATCATCTTCTCTGCTCATGAAACGTTCAACAAACACATCAAACTTTTTACCGCTGCTTGTTTGATAAGAAAAGCTTCTTTGTAACAAGCCTTCTTTCATATCTAAAACACGTTTGAAATTAGAAGGTCTGTTAGCAAATAAATCCATTGATTCACCATCAATTTGAATATCCATGCCAATCCAGTTCGGACTGTTTAATACCTTTGCAAAATATTCAGGATATCCGTTTTTCCACCAGCCAACGCGGGTTTTATCGGGGTAATAAACTCCTGCTACATAAGAACCTTGTAGTGATTTTCCACTGTATTTTTCTTCAAACATGGCTCTTTGTCCCATCTTCCCATTTCCAATACTGAAAATACTTTCAGCTGCTTCATGAAATGCCGGGTCAAATCCTTCTTCAATAATTTGCCATTCGTTTTGTTTAAAGTAATCTTTCATCGCTTAAAATTTTATCTGATTTAATTTTTCAAAACTCAATCCTTCCAAAGAAGGAAATACAATATCTGCTTGTGTTAATACATCTTCACTTCCAATTCCAATGGCATAAAATCCACCCGTTTTTGCAGCCTGAACACCACTGATTGCATCTTCAAAAACAATACATTCATTTGGTGCACAGCCAAGCTCATTTGCTCCCAATAAAAATACCTCAGGATCGGGTTTTGATTTAGAGGTTTTGGTTCCATCAATAATAGCATCAAAGTATTTGTAGATATCAACTCTTTCAAGAATCAATACAGCATTTTTACTTGCTGAACCCAATGCAATTTTGCAGCCATTGGCTTTTAAATCAGCTAACAATTCTTTTGTATTTGGAAGTACTTCATCTGCATTCATTTGATGTACAAGCTCAAGATACCACTCATTTTTATTGAACATCCATTCGGTTCTTTGCTCTAATGTGGCGCTTACTCCGCCTTTTTTTAATATCACATCCAAGGATGCATCTCTCGACAATCCCTTTAGTTGTTCATTGTCGTGTTCATTAAAATCAACTCCTAATTCATTTGCCAATCTTCTCCAGGCAATAAAATGGTATTTCGCTGTATCCACCAGCACTCCATCTAAATCAAAAATACAAGCCTTCATGTTCTGTTTAAATTTCTAATTAACTTCAAATCCCTTGTTCTATTAAGGATTTGAACAAGTTAGCAACATAATAATTTTTTAGTTAAGAATAAATTCAAATGTGATTTTTTACGATAGGATAATTAAAATTTCTATGCTTCTCCAAATTTTGAATTTTGATTCCTTTCCAATGCCTTGTCTTTTAAGCTTTTTCTTCCTTTATTCAATTGTCCTTTTGTCAATACAATGTTCCTTTTACGTAAAAAATCAGCTTAACAAATTGTTTCTACCATCTTCAAGCCCTATTTTCGGAAGTATGAAGAGGATAATTAGTAGTAAAAAAGTTTTCATTTGGGCTTTATGCCTTTCTGTTATTGGACTTTTATCGTTTAAAGTAGGTGATAAATACTTTGAAATATCAAAAAATCTGGAATTATATGCATCTGTTTTTCGTGAAATCAATACCTATTATGTAGATGAAATTGATGCAGGTAAGATGAACAAAAAGGCCATCGATGAGATGCTGAAAACACTCGATCCATACACCAATTTTATTTCTGAGGCAGAAGCTGAAGATTTCCGTTTTCAAATGACGGGTCAGTATGGTGGAGTAGGCGCACAAATCATGCAACGTGATGATTATGTTATGGTAACCGACCCTTATGAAGGTTTTGCAGCTCAAAAAGCAGATTTACGTGCAGGTGATATTTTAATTGAAGTGGATGGAAAATCTGTGAAAGGAAAAAATACTTCTGATATCAGTAAATTATTAAAAGGCCAAGCCGGTTCTGAGGTGAAACTTTTAATTAAACGTGGCAATGAAACCTTAACTAAATCAATTATTCGTGAAGAAATCAAATTGAAAAATGTTCCTTATTTCGGAATGATTAATGCTGAAACCGGTTATATCAAATTGACTTCTTTTACAAACGATGCAGGTAATGAAGTAAGAAATGCTTTGGTTGATTTAAAAAAGCAAAATGCTAAAAATGTGATTCTTGATGTTCGTGGAAATCCAGGTGGTTTGCTGAATGAAGCCGTAAATATTGTAAATGTTTTTGTTCCTCAAGGACAATTGGTAGTAAGTACAAAGGGTAAAATTTCTGAATGGGATAAATCATATCCAACTCAAATGAACAGCACTGATATCAATATTCCTGTAGTGGTTTTAACAAGCAGAGGTTCAGCTTCGGCATCAGAAATTGTTTCAGGTACTATTCAGGATTTGGATAGGGGAGTTGTTATCGGACAAAGAACTTTTGGAAAAGGATTGGTACAATCAACTCGTCCTTTGAACTACAATACACAGATTAAAATTACAACAGCAAAATATTATACACCAAGTGGAAGATGTATTCAGGCTTTGGACTACTCACACCGCAATGAAGATGGTAGTGTAGCTTCTGTTCCTGATTCATTAAAAAGAGCATTTAAAACTAAAAATGGAAGAACAGTTTATGATGGCGGTGGTGTTGAGCCAGATATCAAAGTGGAATTAAAAACATTGTCGTTACCTGTTCAAAGTTTGGTTGCAAAACATATCATTTTCGATTATGCTACCAAGTACAAAGAAACGCATGCTACTTTAGGTAATGATGCCAAATCATTTAAATTTACTGATGCTGATTTTGAAGATTTCAAACAATTTGCATCAAACAAAAACTATGACTATACAACCAAAACAGAGCAGGAACTTGAAGACTTCAAATTAAAAGCAGAAGAAGAAAAGTACTTTGAATCAATTAAAGCAACTTACGAGACTTTAAAACAACAATTAAAGAGAGATAAAGCAGCTGATATTCAAAAGAACAAAGAAGAAATTGTTTCTTTATTGGAAGAGGAAATTGTTAAAAGATATTTCTTTCAAAAAGGAAAAACTGAAGCATCTTTTGCTCACGATTTAGAAATTATAGAAGCTTTAAATGTGCTTGCAAATCCAACAAAATATGCATCTTTGCTTCAAGTAAAGAAGTAAGTTTTGTTAGAATTATCTGATTATATTTTATTGGCACTTTTTGGTTCATTTGGTGCCTTTTTATCTGGTTTTCTTGGTGTAGGTGGAGGATTGGTTTATATACCGGTTTTAGATTATTTTTTATCTAAAATGGGTTTAAAAAACGATGTTTTAGTAAAAGCAATCCTTGCTAATTCTCTATTTACAATCATTTTTTCAGGAAGTTTAGCTTCTTACAAACAGTATAAAATGGGAAATTTTTATCCCAAAGAAATACTCAAAACTGCTTTGCCGGGAATGCTAAGTGCTTTGGTATTGACTTATTTTATCCAAACAGGAAATTGGTATTCGAAGCAAGTATTTAACTATGTTTTTGCTTTGATGTTGTTCATTATCATCATAAGAATGTTTGCCAAGAA
>JBMLOK010000305.1:0-2215 GCA_049243005.1 Bacteroidia bacterium
ACAGATTATTCTTCATTGCTTCTTTTATGATAAGTACATTCGTTGCTTGCCATTCCTCTTCAAAATACCAAAAGGGTTTTGCTGTTGAATCAAGCAATGAAGAGGATTCAAAAGAGGAGATTACTGGTCTACATAAAGATTCAGTAGCTTTTGAAACCAGGCCGGGTTCTGTTTTACTGACTGGGGTTTCACACATTCGTTTAACTCCGGTTTATAAGGTGAATTATCGAAAAGACAATAAATCTTCTTTCGTTGGTTCCAATAGTTTTATGCGTCCCGATGAAACAGAAAATACTGAAGGTAATATTTGGAATAACCATATCATGCCGGGTTTCGAAATTGTTTATGGCTTCAATATGCTGAATGTTTCATACTCTGAATTCAGAAACAACAAACAGAAAAATTTCTTTGAAAAACCTGTTCTCATTCGTGCTTTGTATTATCCTTCCAATACATCCGATACATTAAACTTCAAACCTATCAAACGTAATTTTTATATCGTTTCGGTTTATAATGAAGATACCAATAAAGACAAATTTATCAACCAAAACGACCTACGCCGATTGATGTTATTCAACCTCAACGGTGAGTTCCAGAAATTCCTGATTCCTGAAAATTATTCTGTCACCAAATCAGAATATGATTCTGAAAACGATTTGATGTTTGTTTTCGCAAAATTCGATGAAAATGGAAATGGTATCAGAGAAGACAAAGAGCCCGTGCACGTATTCTGGATTGATTTAAAAGATCCTTCCAAAACAGGCAGACAGTTTTAATACAAGAATTTAAAGCCTGATTAATTCCTTTTCCATCAAAGAAAACATCATTGAGTCTTCATATACATTGTTAGTGAAATAATGTTCCCTAAGTAAACCTTCGTATATGAAACCTCGGTCTTTTAATAGCTTTTGAGATACAAAATTTTCTTTGCCGGTTAATGCTTCTATGCGATGCAATTTCAATTCATCAAAACCATAACACAATACTTCTCTTAAGGCTTCTTTCATGTATCCTTTGCCCCAATTGTTTTTGTCGTGAATGACATAACCAATTTCGGCTCTATCGTGTTTAGTTGCTATGATATGAAACCCGCACCAACCAATGGTTTTCTGACTTTCTTTTTCTACCATATGAAAGATGCAAAAACTCCTGTTATAGCAAGTTAATCCTTCTTTGAACATCTGAGTTTCCTTTGTCATGGCCTCATCGCTTTCATGTCCAAAAAACTCCTTTTGTTCTGCTTCATTCAAATGAGTAAAGACATACTTATGCAACTCCGGGTCCATTTTTCGGAGCAATAAACGTTTGGTTTCAATATGAAAGGCAGAATCTAACATGATTATATTTTTGAAACACTGCCTGAGCCATTGATGTTTTCTTCTACTTCCGGATTGCCACTATAATCTACATCTCCCGAGCCATTTAAATCAACCTTTAGTTTTTTTGCAGCATGAATTTCTACTGAACCACTTCCGTTTAATTGAACTTCTGCTTGTAGTGATTTCATTTTTGATAATAAAATATCTCCTGAACCATCCAAATTGATATGACATTCGTTGGCTACTCCTTTTAATTGAATATCACCTGAACCACTTAATATGCAATTTAGTTTATTGTATTCCCAGTTCTCATTACTCATGATACTTCCACTACCAGCAAGTTTAATTATTCCAATTGGTTCCGGGGTATAAATGGTGATTTTAGAATCAAGATTGCTACTCAAAAATATTCCCGATTCTCTATCGATTTTTAGTATACCATCTGCTACTTCAAGTTGGATTTTATCTATGAAATTTTCTCCATCCTGAATGATGATTTTATAAGAATCTGCTTTTTTTATTTCAACATCAAAATTGCTGCCGATTTCAATTTCTTCAAATGCATCAACATCTTTTTCTTGTGTTACAAGTTTGCCTGAATTAGTTTCACATGAACTAAAAATAATAGCAATGATTGCGAATATGTAAACGATTTTTTTCATAATAATAAAATTCAATTTACAGATTAATCACTAATCAAACATTACTATTTCAATTATTTCTCCTTAATTTATGAATATTTATTAAGTGACTCAATAAAACAAGTGGAACAATCAATCCCGGTAATAGCGTGAATGGAAACTTGAATACACCCATATTGGCTTGTTCAAACGACAATACTTGAAAGGGAGTAGGTGCAGATAAAACGGCAGTGATAACAATATTTGCTAAGAATA
>JBMLOK010000306.1:0-3739 GCA_049243005.1 Bacteroidia bacterium
AATTCACTAATGTATTCAGGAGGAAAGCCATTAAATTCACGCCATAGTTCGTACCAGATTCTTACACTTTTCAGCATAGCCCATCCATAAACACCACCACCAGATCTAATTTGATCCGGCCAAGGTTCATCATCAGGATCGGGAGTAACCAAAACCCTAAACATTCCATTAGCAGAATTCACTTTATCAACTGCAGCAACTACACCTCCAAAAGTACCAACACCCACATTTGGCCAACCCGAGAAAACCAAAGCAGGCCAACCATCAAACTGAACACGTACTTTAATACCGGGATTCATTAATGGTAAATCCATTGGTCGCACATACAATTCAACAGCCATTTGAGCAGTTGCCGGCATGATTGTCAATAAGGTTTCACCTTCTTTAATATTTTCACCGATACCCGAACGTAAAGCTTTTACAATAAATCCATCTTGAGGAGCACGAATTACATAAAAACCTGAACGCAATTCTAAGTTCGATAATTCAATTCTCATTTTAGAAATTTCTGCCTGTGATTCAAAAATTTCACCGGCAGTTTCATTCACAGTAGATTCAGCTTTTGAAATCTTATCCAAGTAATCAGCTTCAACAGAATTCAACTCAATTTCGGCATTGATTAATTCATTTTGAACTGAATTAAATTTATTCTCCTGTTCAACCAATTTTGCATTGGCTTCTTGGGTTTTATTATTTCGATTTTGCAATTCAGTTAAAGAGGCCAATCCTTTGTTATAAAGTGCTTCTAAACGTTTGTATTGATCTTGAGCCAGTTTTTGAGAAACCTTTGCAGCTTCATATCCTGCTCTTTCTGCTTCAACCTTAAAACGCATTTGTTTCACCTTATTTTTGGTTTGTTGAATTTTGTATTTCAAACCATCTTTTAAAGCACCAACTTGTTTTTCTCCAGCTTGAATCTTTTGCATTTTGGCTTTAACCGCATCTTGTTTATTGATAATCTGAGAAGAAGTTCTACCTAATAATTGTGGGTCGAAAAATTTCTCTTTTACCTCACTAATTACTGCTAAAGTATCGCCTTTTTTAACAAACTGTCCTTCTTGAACCAACCATTTTTCAATTCTACCACCAATAACTGATGGCACAGATTGAGGTCTGTCTTGCGGACGATATGGAGTTAATTTACCTTTACCCTGAACGTTTTGCTGCCAAGGTAAAAAGAGGATTAATATCAATATGATAAAGAGGCCTACAAGATAATTTCGTATAGTAGTATATCTTTTAGGTGTTTGAACCAATTTTAAAGACCTGAATTCATTTTCTAACAATTCTTTCATAACAAAAAAAAACTTATTGATTGATTAAAAAACGAAGTGAAGCACGATCTTTTAAACTGGCAAAATTTCCTTGATCGATAATAGTTCCGGATTGCATAATATAAATTTTATCACATCTTTCCATGATTTCAGGAAGAGAGCTAATAATGATAAGAGCCATGTCTTTTTCTTTGAAAAGATTATCTAAAATCCTTTGTTTTTCTTGACGTTGTACCTGATGAAACATTTCATCAACCATTAATAAAGAAGGTTTAGTTAAATATGCTCTTGCTAATAAAATCTTCTTAGCAATACTGGATGGAAAATTTGCTGCAGCAGGAGCTAATTGTGTTTTTAAACCTTCTTCAAGATTAGAGATAAAATCTTTTAATCCTGCCCATTCACAAGCATCCAAAATGTCTATAAAGGGAATGGTTGAATTACCCATTGAAATATTTTCTTCAATACTACCTTCGAATAAATCAGTAGCATTACCTACATCAGCAATTAAACCTCTGTAGCTGTTTAAATTTAGTTCACGTAATGAAATTCCATTCAAACTAATAGCACCGGTAAAAGATTCGTAAGCACCGGAAATTATTTTAACCAAAGTTGATTTTCCACTATCATTATAACCACAGATACATACTTTTTCACCTTTTGATATTTGGAAATTCACTTCATTTAAACTGCTTTGTTTACAATCAGGATATGTGAAACTAACTTTTGATAATTTCAACTCAAAAGTATCTTTTGAAATAATATCAGAAGTACTTCTACCACCGCTACTTTCAAGAGGTAAATCAGAAACTGTAGCTAATTTATCTATAGCAGTTAACATATCGTAAACACTCGAAATATTACTAATAATTTTCTCTACAGAACTTATTACTAATAAAATAATAATTTCTGAAGCAACAAACTGACCTAAACTAATTTTTTTAGAAAAAACGAGGTATCCACCAAGTATAAGTAAACCTGCAGTAATAACCGTTTTAAATGCAATAATTGCTGCAAATTGTTTAACAAGAACCTTGAAGTGTTTTTTCCTGTAGTATAAATATTTATCTAAGATTTTATCAGTTTTATTGATAGGTAAACCATGGTAAGCCGACATTTTAAAAGCGTGAACCGAGCGACCTAATTCTTCTAACCAAAAAGCCAGTTTGTATTTATATTTAGATTCATAAATACTCGATTCCAAACCTTCCTTTCCAGTGAAAACAAAAACCAAAAGCACCACACATAAAACAATAAAACCAAAGACGATAAAATAAGGATGATAGAAGGCAAGTAGAATTAATCCAAAAGCAATCTGAATTAAAGCAGAAGTAAAATCTATTAAAATTTTAGGTAAGGATTTTTGAACATTTATAACATCAAAAAATCTATTTACAATTTCAGGAGTGTATTGCTGTGAAAGCGCTTCAGATTTAATTCTGGGAATTCGAAATGAAAAATCGAAAGCAGTTTTAGCAAAAATTCTTTGTTGCAAAATTTCAACCAAAGCCAATTGTTGAACTTGTAACCAACCTGATGCCAAAGTAGCAATGATTACCAAAAATATCAGCACCATTGCAGATTCTAGTAATAAACCTCCCGACATTAAACCAATAATAGCCTGAATTCCCAAAGGAATACTTAAAGTTATTAATGAAACTAAAATCGCAAAAAAGTAAATAGCATATATATCTTTTTTTTCTGATTTGATTAATTCAAGAAATCGTTTGTAGGGTGTTTTGTGTTTTTCAGGTTTTTTGTCATCCATATTAGAAATTTTAAATCCGGTAAGAAAAAGAACAAATTCAGCCGGATTGGCTTGAGTTAATTCTTTTTCAAAATCTTCATTGAAATAATTCTGGGTTATTAAATCATTTAAGTTTTTGCATAAGTTAACTACTTCATGTGAATTTATTATTGTGGAAGTAGAATTGCCATTGAGCATATCAAAAGTGCTGCATTCAAGTTCCTTTTGCTTATTGTGAAAAAACAATAAAGGTTTAAGTACGTTTGTGTCTTTAGAAAAGGCGATAATAGGGAAACTCAAATTTGACACAAATCTCTCAAATTCAGAAACTTTCATCAGCCTTATATCAAAGTGATATCTAGCTGAATCAGAAATTTCCCGAAGCTGAATCAAGAAAGAATTTAAATCATCAGATTTGTTATCATTAGGATAAAGAGCATCTTGAGCAAACTCAAAATAATTGAGCTTTTCATCAGAAGATTCAGCAAATTTGATTAAAAGTTGGATTAGGGACTTACGGAACATTGGCATTAAAACAAAATATGACAGAAAAAGTTTTGAAAATATCAAGATTTTTTCATGAAGTATAACGACTGATTTTACTCATTTTTTTTAGATGAAATTGCCCTGATTTTTGTGCTTGTTAATGCTTTGAATTGGTATTAGCCAAAGGAAAGCTTATTTTTGCCCACCAACGAATACAAAACCCTGACAATGA
>JBMLOK010000307.1:0-2780 GCA_049243005.1 Bacteroidia bacterium
GTTCCTGAGAACATAATATTCAGAAGAATGACAATGGCAGTTATTAAAACAAATTCTAAAATAGATTGAGTTTTAATGGTTCTTTTTGATGTTGATTTAGTTTGATTTTTCATGTTGCTGCCTCCTACCATTTTCTTGTTCCAAAAACCAATTTACATGCATAAAGAAAAACCACATCAAAGCCAATAAAATAGAGCAAATCCCTTGAATCGAGAACACCTCTACTAATAGATAAATAATGTGCATTAATCCCTAAAGAAGAAACTATTGAATCTAATGAACCCAATAGTTTAAAGTCGGCGATTAAATCAAACAAATTAAAAAACAAGTAACATAGAAACATACTTACTATAAAAGATACAATTTGGTTATCGCTGATAACAGAAGCAAACAAGCCAATTGCAACAAAACATGAACTTAGGAAAAACAATCCCAAATAAGAACCCATGATTGCACCGGTATCAGCATTTCCTTCCGGTGCTCCTAATTTGATGATGGTATAAAAGTAAACCAATGTTGGAATGATGGTAAACAAAACCAAAATCAAACCGGCAAAATATTTGCCTAAAATGATTTGCATATCACTTAAAGGTCGGGTTGTAATAATTTCGATGGTACCCGATTTTTTCTCTTCACTAAAACTTTTCATGGTAATAGCTGAAATCAGAAAAATAAATAACCAAGGAGCCATATTGAACAAGGTATCTAAATTGGCATAACCCATATCAAACACATTTACATCAGGCAAAACCCAGGTGAATAAACCGGTTGCGATTAAAAAAACCAGCATCACCACGTAGGCAATGAAGGAGCTTAAAAAACTTCTTACTTCTTTTTGAATTATAACAAACATATTAGCGGGTAAGGTTTTGAAATACTGCTTCCAGCGAAACCAGTTCTTTGTTCATACTTAAAATCAAATTGTTTTCTTTTGATACCAATTCAGCCAAAGCTTCTCTGATATCGTGTTTGGCTCTGATTTGGTAAACCAGTCCATTTTGCTCACAAGAACTCACTCCTTTAATTGATAAAATTTGGTTCTTGTTGATTTCATTTTTGAGTTCAACAATAATTAAAACTTCTGCTTCCATTCGACTTTGCAGCGATTGAACCGTATCGTTTGCCACAATATTTCCTTTGTTGATAATAACAACTCTCGAACACATGGCTTCTACTTCCTGCATGATATGCGTTGAAAAAATCACTGTTTTATTTTTTCCAGTTTCTTTGATAAGGTTTCTGATTTCAAGCACCTGATTAGGATCGAGACCGGAAGTTGGTTCATCAAGAATCAATACTTCAGGATCGTGTAACAAGGCAGCAGCCAAACCCACACGTTGTTTGTAACCTTTAGAAAGTTGCTGAATTTTTTTATTTCTTTCAGGACTTAATCCGGTTTTACCAATCATCTCCTCTACTTTAGAATTGGCTTCTTTTCCAGTAATGCCCATCAAACCGGCAGAAAAAAGAAGGTATTCTTTGATAAACATATCGGTGTATAAAGGATTCAATTCCGGTAAATAACCAATTTTTCTTCTGGTTAAAATTGGATTTTCCGAAGTTTCGAGTCCGCAAATTTTAGCCGAGCCCGAAGTTTGAGGAATAAAACCGGTAAGAATTTTCATGGTAGTAGATTTCCCGGCCCCGTTAGGACCAAGAAAACCCAGGATTTCTCCCGGTTGAACGTCAAAACTAATGCCATTGAGGGCTTTTTGCGTTCCGTATATTTTTAATAGGTCAGTTACCTGAATCGACATTTTTACTAATTCTAAAGTGATTAAAAGTCAGCAAAAGTATAAAAAAGGTTGAAGTTCCTCTTAAAAGCCTTTGTTGAAGTGATTTAATTGGTAAATATGAACGAAAAATGCATCAAATTAGTGAGAATGAGACAAATCATTTTTTGAATCGGTAAAACCTTTTTATTTTCGCCCATGTTTTCAGTATTTATTCAATTAATAAACAAATAAAATGACGAAAGTTTCTGTTATTGGAGCCGGCGCAGTTGGAGCTACTACAGCCGATGTAATTGCTTACCGCGAATTGGCTGATGAAGTGGTATTATTAGACGTAAAAGAAGGTTTTGCTGAAGGTAAAGCTTTGGATATTTACCAAACAACTTCTTTATTGGGAATGAAAACCCGTGTGAGCGGAACTACAAATGATTACAGCAAAACTGCAGGATCAGATGTAGTTGTAATTACTTCAGGTATTCCTCGTAAACCAGGAATGACCAGAGAAGAATTAATCGGAACCAATGCAAATATCGTTAAATCGGTTGCAGAAAATGTATTACAACATTCTCCAAATGCAATTATTGTTGTGGTTTCAAATCCTATGGATACCATGACTTACCTTGCATTAAAAGCAACAGGTTTGCCAATGAACAGAGTAATTGGAATGGGTGGATTATTAGATAGCGCTCGTTTTAAAGGATATTTAGGTTTGGCATTAAATGCACCAACAGCAGATATTCATGGTACAGTAATTGGTGGACATGGTGATACAACTATGATTCCATTAACCAGATTGGCTACATTAAATGGTGTTTCAGTTTCGAATTACCTTGGAGCAGATAAATTAAAAGAAATTTCTGATGCTACAATGGTTGGTGGTGCTACATTAACCAAATTATTAGGCACATCTGCCTGGTATGCGCCGGGTGCAGCTTCTGCTTTATTGGTAGAAAGTATTGTTCGTGATCAAAAACGCATTATGCCTTGTTGCGTAAGCTTAAATGGCGAATACGGACAAAGTGATATTTGTTTAGGAGTTCCTGTAAC
>JBMLOK010000308.1:0-1330 GCA_049243005.1 Bacteroidia bacterium
GGAATGGTCAATGCGCATCCTGCACTAAAAGCAGTTTCTCCACAAGCTCCAATTGTAGATTGGTTTACCGGAGACGATTTTCACCACAATGGAGTTTTGTTTGTTCCTCATTTCTTTGGATTCTTTGCTTCGTTTGGTAAGGAGCGTCCTGAATTAACTAAACAATGGACAAAAGGTTATGATTTCCCAACTAATGATGGTTATGATTTTTATCTAAATCAAGTAAAATCAATGAAGTTTGTTGATAGTTTATACAATGGAAAAATTGCTTTCTGGAAAGAAATTGCAACTCATCCAAACTATGATGAATTCTGGCAGAAACGTAATCTTCGTCCACATTTAAAAGATATCAAACCTGCTGTTTTAACAGTTGGTGGTTGGTTTGATGCAGAAAATCTTTATGGCGCTTTACAAGTATATCAAACAGTAGAAAAAAATAGTGTTAAATCTAATAACAAAATTGTGATGGGTCCTTGGGTTCATGGTGGTTGGAACAAATCAAAAGGACTTGGTTTAGGTGATATGAGTTTTAAATCTAATACCAGTATTTATTACCAAGACAGCATTGAGTTTCCTTTTTTCGAAGCGCATTTACGAAATAAAACAATAGATAATTTACCTGAAGCATCTGTATTTGAAACAGGAACCAATATTTGGAAATCTTATGAAACCTGGCCTCCAAAACAAACCAAAGAATCTGTTTTATACATGAGTAATAATGGTGTTTTAAGAGCATTTGAAAACAAATCACTGACTTTTGAAGAGTATACCAGCGACCCAAACAAACCTATTCCTTATATGGTTAATCCTGATATCGGTATGCAAAAAGAATACATGGTTGCTGACCAAAGATTCGCATCAACAAGACCTGATGTATTGGTTTATAAAACAGAAAAACTTGAAGCTACAAGAACCATTTCAGGTCCAATTGAAGTAGAATTGATGGTTAGTTCTACCAATACCGATATGGACTTTGTTGTGAAAATTATAGACGTGAATCCTGCAAAGATGCCTAATGATACAATTGATGGAAGAATTGTAAATGTGTCAAATTACCAGAGTTTAATTCGTGGTGATATATTCAGAGCCAAATACAGAAACAGCTTTGAAAAACCGGAGCCATTGGTACCGGGTGAAATGACAAAAATTAAATTCACTTTAAACGATATCAACCATGCATTTTTACCCGGACATCAAATCATGGTACAAATTCAAAGCACTTGGTTTCCCTTGGCAGAAAGGAATCCACAGCAATTCATGAATATATTTGAAGCTGATGAAAAGGACTTCATCAAAGGAACAAATCGAATTTACAGAGGTTCGAAAATTA
>JBMLOK010000309.1:0-2679 GCA_049243005.1 Bacteroidia bacterium
CGGCATATCCACCTAAAGATACTACACCTTCTTGAATACGTGCACCACCACTATCGTTTAATCCAATAACAGGCGCTCCGTTTTTCATAGCAAGGTCCATGATTTTACAAATTTTCTCTGCATGCGTTTCAGAAAGAGAACCACCAAAAACGGTAAAATCTTGTGAGAACACATAAACCATTCTACCATTTACAGTTCCGTATCCAGTAACCACACCATCACCCGGAATCAATTGCGATTCCATGCCAAAATCTTTACTTCTATGTTGAACAAAAGCTCCAATTTCTTCAAAGCTTCCTTCATCCATTAAAAAATGAATACGTTCGCGGGCAGTTAATTTTCCTTTTTTATGCTGAGAGTCGATACGGGCTTTACCTCCACCCTCCTGCGCCTTTTCGCGCATGTCTAATAGAAATTCTCTTTTATCCATGTTGATATTGTAAAAAAATTACCCGCCCAAGATAAACATCATTTTTGATTTTGTAATTGAGCTTAATAGGATTTTGGTCAAATTTAGGATAGCTTTTTGGTAATTAATGATAGCTAATTACTCCAACAAAGCCATGATTTCTTCAATATCAATGTGTTTGAATACGGCTTCATCAGTTTCAATCAAGCTATTGGCCAAGTCTTTTTTCTTTTGTTGAAGTAATAAAATCTTCTCTTCAACAGTATCTTTAGAAATAAACTTATAGATAAAAACTTTCTTATCCTGCCCTATTCTATGTGCCCTGTCTATGGCTTGTCTTTCAACTGCAGGATTCCACCAAGGGTCAATCATGAATACATAATCGGCTTTGGTAAGATTGAGTCCGAAACCACCTGCTTTTAGTGAAATTAAGAAAAATGGAAAATCGCCATTCTGGAATTGATGAACCATTTTTTGTCTGTCTTCTGAACTCATGGAGCCATCGAGGTAACAATATTTGATTCCTTTTTCATCAAACCATTTTCTATAAATAGTTAACTGCGATACAAACTGTGAAAACATCAAAACTTTATGTCCTTCTGCCATAGCAGTTTCAGCCATAAAAGTTACTTCATTGAATTTACCACATTCGCCTTCAAACTCAGGATTCACCAATAATGGATGATTGGCTATTTGTCTGAGTTTAGTTAATCCCTGTAACAATGTGAAGTGAGATTTATTCAGTCCAATTTCTTTGATAGCCAATAAAATCTCATTTCTGTAATGTGATTTTACTTTTTCATAAGCCTCCTTTTGCTCCTCACTCATTTCACAATAAACCAATTGTTCCATTTTTTCTGGAAGGTCTTTCGCAACTTGGTCTTTTGTTCTGCGAAGAATAAATGGTTTGATGATGGCTTTTAATTGCATCATCTTATATGGATCTTTTAGCTTTTCAATGGGTCCTACAAACCTTTCATTAAACGAACTTAAACTTCCTAATAATCCGGGATTGATAAACGATAACTGACTCCACAATTCCTGTACACTGTTTTCAATTGGCGTTCCTGTTAATACCAGTTTATTGGCAGCACGAAGCATCTTCACGGCCTTGGCAGATTGTGAATTCGGATTTTTGATGGCCTGACTTTCATCCAGAATCAAATAATTAAATTTGTATTCCTTTAACAATTCAACATCAACACGAACAGTGCCATAGGTTGATATAACCAAATCGTAATTGGCAAATTGTTTGGTGTTTTTTATACGACCAATTCCTGTATAAACTAAAACTCTTAAACCGGGAGTAAACTTCAAAGCCTCCTGAAACCAATTGTAGACCAATGAATTTGGTACAACAATTAAAGAACATCGTATAAAAGTTTGTTGAATAATTTCCTTTTCAGAAGGAGCTTGCAATTGATTCGAAATGCCACCACTTCTGATAAACAATTCTCTGTTATTTGCCTGAACAGGTTGATCGAACAAACTGATTTGAACAGCTGGTCCATTCGACTTTACACTTAAAGGAATTTCTTCTGCAACAAATTCTCTTTCCTGCAAAGAAGGAATATTCATTTGCTCATTGAATAATTCTTTTTCTTTTTGAATAAGAGATAATGTCTGGATGGTTTTACCTAAACCCATATCATCTGCCAAACATCCACCGAACTTATTTTCCTTAAGGAAATAAAACCAATCAAATCCTGCCTTTTGATAAGGACGTAATTCACCTTTAAACTCAACAGGCATTTCCATTTCACGCACCTGCCCATAATCACGAAGTTGCATGAGTTTTTCACTCAACTTCAGGTATTTTCCTCCGGTATGTGCTATTTCTTCTAATAAACCAACATGGTGTTTCTCCAATTTGATTTCATCATCACTATTAGAAAATTCAAGGATGCCACTTAAGTTTCCAAACCATTCTTCTGGAATAACAGCAATCATTCCATTGGGTAAAATGAATTCACGTTTACCTTTCATGATGTATTCACGAAGGGTTAAAAATGAAAAAGTATATTCACCGAATTTTACAATGGCTGTTACATCAAACCAATCTCTTTGCTCTTTTACTTCGATTTTAATTTCTCTTGGACCAATGAAATATTTACTATTTTCAGCTTGCTGATTGATTTCGATTTCATTTTTCTCCAATTCTTCATGGTGTTCGTTTAACCAATCGAGAAAGGCGTATTTATTGGTTACTTCACCACCTAATAAAGAATCATTCTTTTTGACAGTAACCAGTTCCGGAATTTGGAAGAAAC
>JBMLOK010000310.1:0-7816 GCA_049243005.1 Bacteroidia bacterium
TGCCTTCTAAACTGAATTAATCTTCAAAATTATGTTAAAGGGTTTTTACACATTGTTACTTTTAGTGATGTCCAACCTATTCATGAACTTTGCCTGGTATGGTCATTTGCAGTTCCAAAAGTGGGGATGGATTAGGTCGGAAGCCCTGCCAGTATTGATTCTTCTTAGTTGGGGAATAGCACTCTTTGAATATGTTTTACAAGTGCCTGCCAATCGTTTGGGGTATGTCCAGAATGGTGGCCCATTTAACATGATGGAGCTAAAAACCATTCAGGAATGCCTATCACTTGCGGTTTTTTTAGTAGTGAATGTGATGTTTTTTAAGGAAAAAATAGCATGGAATCACTTAGTTGGTTTTGCATTTATGGCGATTGGTGTGTGGTTTATTTTTAAAAAGTGGTAGGATTTTTTGTTTAAGTGTATGTAAAGCGTAAAATTTTTTATATAAATTGCGTAATAATTATTTAAGCAGTTGAATACAGATTTTTTTACCTTTTCAGAAACTCCCTTCTTTAAGTCGGTTAGCAAAAGCTTGATCTTAGTTGAAGTGATGGTTTTTCTTTACATGCTTTTCCAAACAGGAGCTGAGGGTAATTTATTTTATTTGGCATTATTGCAGTCCTCACTTCATATTTTTGTTTATTTCCTATCCAGATTTTCACGCAGAAATCTATATGTTTGGCTTATTCCGGCTTTGTTTGCTTTAATGATGTATAGCAATAGCTTTGGAGGAGTTAGGGTTACGTTTGCCGGTTATACAATTTCTTTAGTTTTTTATTCATTCTTTCTCATCAGAAATAAATGGCAATCGTTATTTTATATGATTTGCTTTATTCTATTAAGTGGATTTAGTGAATATAAAAAGGGTGTTGAATTAGAAATAATTTTGATGCTTGTTATTCCGGGAATCGGTTTTACAGCATTGTTTTATTCAGCTTTGAGGTTTTTGCAAAAAGCACATATTGAATTAACTATAAGAAATAGAGAATTAGAACAATCTCAGTTGAATCTAAAAACCTTAATAGAAAATACAAACGCACTAATCTGGGCTATTGATACTAAATACAAATTTTTAAACGGAAATACTGCCTTTTCTATAACCTTTCAGCAAAAAACAGGAGTATTACTAAAACCGGGAGTTAACGTATTAGAACACATCAGCTCGGAAAAAGAGTATGATTTTTGGAAAACACTCTACGATAAAGTTTTAATCGGAGAACAAGTAGTTTTTGAAGAACAATTAGTTGATAAAGGTGAAAGCGCTGTGTTTTGGGAGTATACTTTAAATCCAATGAAGTTGCCAAATGGTAATGTTTATGGGGCTACTATCATGGCTAAAGATATTTCGAAGAAGAAAATATTTGAACGCCGAAGACAAGAAAATGAAGCACTTTTAAACGGCGTTTTAACTAATATGCCTATTGGCTTTCAGTTGTTTGATGAAGTTGGAAATATGATTCTGATGAATGAATCTATGAAAGATATTCTTGGAATTAAAAAATCTGATGCCCAAACAGATGTGACTTTCCTAAATGTTTTTCATGATGCTTTTATGGTTTTAAATGGTTTAGATATTCTATTTAAAGATGTTTACCTAAAAGGATTAAACAAAAATCTGGAAATGGAACTCGATTTTAATGTTCCGGAAAATACCTGGAGTACTTCAAGAAGAAAGATATTTTTTGAATTAAATGTGTTTCCTCTTTATGATGAAAATCAACGGGTAATTGCAGCTGTTTGTTTAAGCAACGAAATTACCAAACGTAAGGCTACCGAGAAATTAATGTTAGACCAAAACAAACGTCTTGAGGAGTACGCTTTTACTATTTCTCATATTTTACGCCGACCTATTGCCAATATCATCTCTTTAAGCAGCTTAATTAAAAGTGACGATATGCTTAATCCGGAAGATGCGCAACTTGTTGAATTTTTGAATGAATCTACCCATCAATTAGACCAAATTTTAAAGGAACTCAATCAGAATATAACAATTAAACCCGATTACTTCAATGACTATAAGAATCATTCAAGTTGATGATGATTACATCAACAACATTGCCAACGAGAGACTGATTAAAAAATTAGGGATTAGTTTTGAATCAGTAAATTTTCTAGATCCTTCAGAAGCTTTAGAATATTTAAGTAAGGGAGATCAGCAGTTTGATTTAATGCTGTTAGATATCAATATGCCAAGATTAAATGGCTGGGAGTTTTTAGATAAATACAAGAGTATTGCAGGGAAATTTCCTATTTTTATGTTAACCTCATCACTCGATCCCTCAGATCAGAGAAAGGCTTTAGAGCACCCTTTGCTAACGGGATTTTTTGTGAAACCTCTTACAAAAGAAATAATGTTAGAGATTTTTGATATTGCAAAACTTACTGTTATGGCATAAAAAAAGCCTCGCATGATAATGCGAGGCTTTTTTTATCTTTAGTACTAAGCGTTTATTAAAGTTTTGTAAGCATCAGCTTTCATTAAACCGTCAAGTTCTGAAGGGTTAGCAATGCTGCATTTAATCATCCAGCCTTCACCATAAGGTTCAGAGTTAACTAATTCAGGAGCACCATCAACAGCATTATTAACTTCTAATACTACGCCTGTAATTGGCATAAATAAGTCACTCACTGTTTTTACAGCTTCAACTGTTCCAAAAACATCATGCTGGGCAACTGATTGTCCTTTAGTTGAAATATCAACATAAACAATATCACCTAATTCTTTTTGAGCGAAATCGGTAATTCCGATGTAGGCAACTTCACCTTCTACACGAACCCACTCGTGATCTTTGGTGTAAAACAGATTTTCTGGAAAATTCATTTCTAAGGTTTTAAATTATATCGGTGCTAAATTAACGTTTAAGCAGAAATAAAAAAATGAACTTTACATGAAGTTTTTTCCATTCTTCAATTTTACTGAATTATAAAGCTTTTTTTCATTCCACCATTCCATAATGGATATTGGAATTAATAAACAACTTAATGCGTAAATACTGTCTTCTATAGGGATTGTCACTAATCGTAAGCCTATAATTTCTGATGCATTGTAAAATACTACTGGCTCTGGTGTTACAGCACCAGTTAAAACTCCATTTATGATGAAAAATGGAATTAGATGTACAAAATAAGCAAACCAAAACCACATCATCCACTCCCGTTTTAGGTAAAAATGATGTAAGGCTAATACAAATAATGCAATGCATGAATTTACCAATGTATATGTTTTCTCATGGTAAAGAAATATCCAAGCGGCACAAATCACCATAAAAACTATACTAATTATATTGCTAAGCTCTTTAAATAAACCGGGTTTGAAATAAGCTCTTAAACAAGCATAGATGAAAACACTTGCATAGGGAACAACAAAGAAGAATGACCATTCTTCAATGGGCAATTCCAATAAACGTAAGCTGTAAGTGTAAATAGTACTAAAGCTCCAGACACCACTAACTGTAAACCAATAATCCCATCCAATAAATAGGGTAGCATTGATTAAAATACCTAAAAACAATCCCGGCCAAAATTTGTAAAAAGCTACTTTTTTGTCAAAGGATAGAGCAAAGGGTCCAATAAATGAAAGTAGCATTAACCAGGCGTATAACGACATACTATTTGCTTTGGTTAGGGTTTTCCCAATACTTAAACGGCACAATTAACATTCCGAAATTCTCACCTTGTTCTTTTCCTAAATGTTTATGGTGAATTTTATGTGCCCTTCTAATTGCTTTCACATAACGATTATTCATATGTGTAAACAATTTAAATCTTTGGTGAATAATTATTTCATGCACAATAAAATAAGCTAATCCATAAGCAGAAATACCAATTCCTATATATAACCTGAAATCATCGTACATTAATCCTGTAACATAACAATACGCACTGGGTACTGCGAAAATTAAAAAGAATGCATCATTTTTTTCGAAGAATCCTGGTTCTACCTGGTGATGGTCTTTGTGCAAATACCACAATAAACCATGCATCACATACTTATGTGTGAACCAGGCCATGAATTCCATGAAAATAAATGTAAAAACTACGATACCAATATTTAATGCCATGTTCTATAAACCTCGTTTATTTAAAAATGTTTATTTCATGAATAAATTCAACAAAACAAAAAAGACCAACTGCACAAAATACAGCCTGATTGCAAACACGTTTTTTTGCTGTAATTTGTTTTGAATCAGCCAAAAACAAAAGATATATCCAAAAAAGAACCAGGCCGTAAAATTTTGTAACGGTATTTGGTTGTTTTGCCAATACCAGAAATCTAGTTTACTGCATAAAAGTTCAATTGGAATATCTGTAATTACCATTAAAAGTGCTGCAAAGGCTGCCCCGGTATATTGGTTCAACTTTATCTTTAATTTTTCTGCAAAATAATTGGCACTAACTACTGAAGTATAACTTACAATTATCCAGTTTACTCCAATAAGGATTGGTGTTTCCATTAATTTAGGACCTAATGCTTCACCATATTTATAATTCCCAAATAATACACCACTATTTACTCCAACATTTTCTAGTATGTAAGATGCCACAAAAATGAATGCCAAACTTAAGTAGGTAAAATTGTTCTTTTCGGGGATTGATAATATTAATAGAACAAGCGCTAGTAATAGATTTAAAGGACTTAAAGCTGAAAATTCCGGATTCAGAATCATTCCTACCAAGCCAATTGAATAAAATAAAATGGCAATGCTGCTATATAAGAGTGTTTTGTTTTCTATGAATTTCTTCATCATACAAATTAATACAAGGTTTTCTATTTTATGTTTGAATTGATGAATAAAAAAAGGCAGTCCTGCGAAGAATTGCCTTTTAAGAATTTTAGATATTTGAATTTAAAGCCTGAATTTTTAGCTTTTATTTGATTTTAGACCTAACCAGATTTTTGGTATTTTTATAATTGGTTAAAGAAAGTGCCACTGATCCAATGAAAATTTCAGATTCAACTTTAATTACCATATGGTTTTCATCATCAGATACCCAAATAGTTAAAGCATCATCAGATTTAAAAAGTTCACCAGTTTTTACCTGAGGTCTGATTTTAATTGCATTGAATTTACCAGCATCTACTTTAACAACTTCTTTTCCTAAGTATTTGATATTGTAGTTGTAAACTTTTCCATCCATGTAAAACTCAGTAGGGTAGGTATCACCAATTTTAGCATCTTTTACATCCCATAATCTCGACCAATAATAAACTGAAACCAAATCCTGAACCTTGTATGGAGTTTCAACTATACTTCCTTTTTTAGAATTGATTTTTCTGTTTACATGATCAAACATGGCAAAGTCAGAGTCTTTGTACTTTCCTTCTTCAATTTTTTTAGTGTATTTCAAAGGAATTAATGCTTCTTCATCAATAAAACTTTCGTAATCATTTCTAACTTTATTATACAAAGCATCAATAGTTCTTGATGAACGTGCAGAACATTTAACATTCATGGTTCTTCTTCCATTGATTATAACTGCATCAGGCATAATTTCCAATGTAGCATAACCAGCGTTAAATGGTCCATAGTGCATTCTGTACTCCAATTTTTCTCCATAAGTAAAAGCATTGTTTTCTACTTTAGAAAATGAGTTGGTGTCGTCACCCCTTCTTTTTGGTAATTCGGCTAAACCTGCATATTGTGGCAGGCTGAAGAGGATAAATGCCGATAAGAAAAAGGTTTTAGTGTTCATCATAATGAATGATTGTTTCAAACTTTGTACCAAATGAAATTTTATTATTGATTATAAAATAGCATAATTATTAAGTATCTGACTAGCAAGCGGTAATAATTTTTAAAAAACAAAGCCCTCCAAATATTTGAAGGGCTTTGTCAATAATTGCTATTGATTATAAATCAAACTTAATTCCTTGTGCCAATGGAAGTTCTTTTCCGTAGTTAAGCGTATTTGTTTGTCTTCTCATATATGCTTTCCATGAATCACTTCCACTTTCTCTTCCACCACCTGTTTCTTTTTCTCCACCGAAAGCTCCGCCGATTTCAGCACCACTGGTTCCAATATTTACGTTGGCAATTCCACAATCACTTCCCCAAGCACTTAAGAATTGCTCAGATTCCTGCATATTGTTTGTGAAGATACTTGAACTTAAACCTTGTTTTACTCCATTTTGTAAAGCAATTGCTTCATCAATGGTTTTAAATTTCATGATATAAAGAATAGGAGCAAATGTTTCTGCCTGAACAATTTTAAATGAATTATTTGCTTCACAAATTGTTGGTTTTACATAACATCCCGATTCATAACCTTCACCACTTAAAACCTCAGCACCACAAAGAACATTTCCACCTTCAGCTTTCACTTGTTCAATAGCATTTAAATATGCATTAACAGCAGCTTTATCGATAAGTGGTCCAACTAAATTTCCGGTTAAAGGATTACCAATAGTAAGTTGAGCATAAGCTTTAACTAATTTTTCTTTCACTTGCTCATATAAACTTTCATGAATGATTAGTCTTCTTGTGGTTGTGCAACGTTGACCAGCAGTTCCAACAGCTCCGAAAACAACACCAATCATCGCTAAATCCAGATTGGCGTTTTCGCTTAAAATAATGGCATTGTTTCCACCTAATTCTAAAAGTGCTTTTCCAAATCTTTGAGCCAATGCAGTACCAACAGCTTTCCCCATGCGTGTTGAACCTGTTGCTGAAACCAATGGTATTCTTTCATCATGACTCATCCATTCACCTACTTTAAAATCACCATTGATTAAAGAGAATAAACCTTCAGGTAAGTTGTTTTCTTTTAAAATTTTGGCCATTAAATTCTGACACGCAACAGCAGATAAAGGTGTTTTTTCTGATGGTTTCCAAATACAAACATCACCACAAACAGCAGCTATCATGCTATTCCAGCTCCAAACTGCAACAGGGAAATTAAATGCCGATATAATTCCAACAATTCCTAATGGATGATATTGTTCGTACATTCTGTGATTGGGTCTTTCAGAGTGCATGGTTAATCCATTCAATTGACGACTCATTCCAACAGCTAAATCGCATATATCAATCATTTCCTGAACTTCACCTAAACCTTCTTGTAAGCTTTTTCCCATTTCATAACTTACCAATTTGCCAAGAGGTTCTTTGTATTCTCTAAGTAAATTGCCGTACTGACGAACAATCTCTCCTCTTTTTGGTGAAGGCATTTTTCTCCAAATTAGAAAAGCTTCTTCTGCTTTTGCAATTACTGTTTTGTATTCCTCTTCAGTAGTAAAAGAAACGGTACCAATTAGTTTTCCGTCAACCGGACTATATATTTCCCTTTTTTCTGCATTAGCAGAAGAAAAATGGTTTTGGCCAGTAGAGGTGCCATGATTATGGGCTTCTATACCCAATGTTTTTAAAAAATCTGTCGAGAAACTTTGTGCTGTACTCATATAAAAAATGTTTAAGGGATTATACCTCCCTCGGTAAATTTATTTTAAAATTGCTTTGGCTACTTTAGGGTCTATAATTACTGTATCGTGCTCAAAATCAAGTTTGATTCGCCATTTTTGAAAAGTATTTACTCCCAAAATTACGTCCTCTGATAATCCTGGAATTACCATAAATTCATCAGAAAGTCGGATATCATTGTAGTAAAAATCCAAGCGCGTGCTATGGGTAATTTTTAAATAATGACCCGCAGCTGCTGTACCAATTTCTAAGGGTTTCCTTAGTTTGATTAACTGCTCAAGGTTTTGAATTGCTTCTTCACTTATACACGAAAAAGTAGCTCCAGAATCAAAAAGACAATACAAGGTCTTTTCACCTTGTGAGCCCTCAAAATGCAATGGAAGTCTAATTATTGACAT
>JBMLOK010000311.1:0-6090 GCA_049243005.1 Bacteroidia bacterium
GATGAAAAGGACTTCATCAAAGGAACAAATCGAATTTACAGAGGTTCGAAAATTACATTTAAAGAACTTGAATAAACAAAAAAGGCTAAGTCGAAAAACTTAGCCTTTTTTGTTTAATAGGTTATCAACTAAACAGCAACATCATATTCTCTCAATGCAGAATTTAGTGAGGTCTTTTTGTCTGTACTTTCTTTTCTTTCTCCAATAATTAATGCACATGGAACCTGATAAGTTCCTGCAGCAAATTTCTTTTCATACATACCTGGAATCACAACAGAACGAGGTGGCACATAGCCATTATAGATAATAGGTTCAGCTTTGGTTACATCAATTATTTTGGTACTCATTGTTAAGGTAACACCAGCTCCCAAAACCGCCTCTGCTCCTACTCTTACGCCTTCTACTACAATACATCTTGAACCAATAAAACAATTGTCTTCAATGATAACAGGAGCTGCTTGAACTGGTTCCAAAACACCTCCAATCCCAACTCCACCGGAAAGATGTACATTCTTTCCAATTTGCGCACAACTGCCTACAGTAGCCCAGGTATCAACCATAGTACCTTCATCAACATATGCCCCAATATTAACATAAGAAGGCATTAGGATTACACCTTTTGAAAGGTATGCACCATATCTAGCAACGGCATGTGGAACTACTCTTACGCCTAATTCAGCATAATTTCTTTTTAATTCCATTTTATCATGAAATTCCATTGGTCCACATTCAATAGTTTGCATTTGGCGAATGGGGAAATACATAATAACTGCTTTTTTCACCCAATCATTCACCTGCCATGAATCACCTTTTGGTTCAGCAACTCTTAAACGGCCTTTGTCTAAATCTTCAATAACCGTTTCAATGGCTTTTCTTGTATCTGCCTCCTGAAGTTTTTCTCTGTTCTCCCAGGCATTTTCTATAATTGATTGTAAGTTCATTTGGCAATATTCATTTGCTTGATGCATATTTACAAACAATGAAGGAAGTAAAAATTGAAGAATCATGGAAAAAGGCTTTGAAAGAAGAGTTTGAAAAGCCTTATTTTTCAGCACTTATCAGCTTTATCAAAGAAGAAAAACAGGCGGGTAAAATAATTTATCCACCCGGAGCACAAATTTTTTCAGCTTTTGATTTTACTCCTATCAATGAAGTTAAAGTAGTTATTTTAGGTCAGGATCCTTATCACGGACCCAATCAGGCTCATGGATTGTGTTTTTCTGTGAATGATGGAATTCCATTTCCTCCTTCACTTCAAAATATCTTTAAGGAACTACTTACAGATATAGATGGATTTACAATCCCTAAAACCGGAAACCTAACTCATTGGGCCAAACAAGGAGTATTATTACTCAATGCAACATTAACTGTTAGAGCGGCAGAAGCAGGTTCTCATCAAAAAAAAGGCTGGGAAGTATTTACTGATGCAGTGATTAAAAAAGTGTCGGAACAAAATCCGCATTGCGTATTTATTTTATGGGGAGCTTATGCTAGAAGTAAATCGGTTTTAATTGACAAAAACAAACATCTTATTGTTGAATCCGTGCATCCATCTCCACTTTCTGCATATAATGGATTTTTTGGTTCGAAGCCTTTTTCAAAAACAAATAGTTGGTTAGAGGATAAAAATCTGAAGCCTATTATTTGGTAAAATCCACCGCTTGAATTGTCAATTTTACCTCATTCAAGTTATCTTAATTTTTTATTAAGCACAAATTCAATATGTTGCAATTAGCTTGATAATCAATACGAATTAATTACAATATATGACTAAAAAGTATAAATTATTATTACTTTTCACAATCGTTTTTGGAGGACTTACTCATGCCCAAAGTTTCATTTGGAGTAAAGCAACTCCGCCCTCTTCAATTCCAGAAGCAGACAGATGGATAAAGCCTGAAAAATATGGTGTCTTCAAACTTGACTTGTCAGAGATGAGAAATCTGTTAAACCAAGCACCTGAAGAGTTTAAATCGAACGGAAATGCCGTTTTAGTAGAAATTCCCATGCCCGACCATACTTTTCAAAGGTTTGCTGTTTATCATTCTTCGATAATGGAACCTGGTTTGGCCAAACAATTTCCAGAAATCGATACTTGGCGTGGACAAGGAATTGATAATCCAAGAGCAAGTGTTCATATTGATATCACATTGCAAGGCTTTCATGCTATGATTTTATCTCCTGAAGGCAGTGTTTTTATTGATCCATATGCAAAATCAACCACTGAGTATTATATCAGTTACTTCAAAAAGGACTTAAAAGCCAAAGCTAAGTTTAATGAAATTGAAGTTGTGAATGGAAACAAAGGAAATCCGGTAAAGCCTATTAAAAGTGGTAAAACAGGATTAAACAAATCAGGTAGTTCAATAGCACAAAGGTCAAATGGAACTCAATTAAAAACATATCGTTTGGCTCTAGCTGCTACATTTGAATATACATCTTTTCATGGTGGAACTGTTGCTTTAGCATTATCGGCAATGACAACTACTGTCAATAGGGTTGTTGGTGTATACAGAAAAGAATTTGGTGTTAGTTTGACATTGGTTTCAAACACAAACCTATTAATTTACACAACAAGTTCAGACCCATATACCAATTCAAATGGCTCAACATTATTGAACGAAAATCAAACCAATATTACGAATGTCATTGGCTCCGCAAATTACGATATCGGACACGTGTTTAGCACAGGAGGCGGTGGTGTTGCTTACCTTGCTTCAGTTTGCGTAGCTGCAAATAAAGCAAGAGGTGTTACAGGTTCTTCTTCCCCGGTTAATGATGCTTTTGACATAGATTACGTAGCTCATGAAATGGGTCATCAGTTTGGAGGAAACCATTCCTTTAATGGCTCCACAGGATCATGTTCGGGTGGAAACAGAAATTCATCAACAGCTTATGAACCCGGAAGTGGAAGTACAATTATGGCATATGCGGGAATTTGCTCTCCGCAAGACTTACAATCAAATAGTGATGCTTATTTTCACACAATTAATTTTGATGAAATCATAACAAACATTACAACCGGTGCCGCCACTTGTGGAACTATTGTTTCATCAGGAAATAGTTTACCTGTTGCAAATATTGGAACTACAGCACATACAATTCCTTTTGGAACTCCATTCTTTTTAACAGGTTCAGGCACTGATCCAGATGGCGACTCATTAACATACTGTTGGGAACAAATGAATTTAGGTTCAGCATCGGCTCCAAATACACCCTCTGCAACTGGTCCGCGTTTTAGAAGTTATAATCCAAGTACAAATCCTACTAGGTTTATTCCTAACTATAATTCAGTATTAAACAGCACAGTTCCTGTTGGGGAAGTTTTATCAACAGGTGCTCAAACATTGAATTTCCGACTTACAGTTAGAGATGGACAAGCTTTATGTGGAGGTGTTGATTATGATGTAAACAACAAGGTAATTACAGTGGCATCAACTGGTCCATTTTCAGTTACAAGCGCCCCTTCTGTTTGGGCCATTGGAAGCGCTCAAACTGTTACTTGGAGTTTAGGCGGAAGTAATGTCTCTCCTATTAATGTGGCTAATGTCAGAATCACCTTATCTATAGATAATGGACTTAGTTTTCCTTATGTTTTGGCATCTACAACACCAAATGATGGAAGCCAATTAATCAATTTACCTGCTGGAATTACGAGTCAGACTGCCAGAATAAAAGTAGAACCTATTGGTAATATTTTCTACGCCATATCGCCTGTTTTTGCAATAGATGACCCAAGTGCAGGGAGTTTTATAACCATTGGAACCGGCACCGGCTCTAATACGTCAACAGCTTTTCCTGCTCCATATGGTAATTATTTTGGAGGAGTGAAACATCAGTTTATTTATAGGGCTGCTGAATTAACAGCTAGAGGAGTTACAGCAGGAATGTTAACTGAATTTGGTTTTAATGTAAGCTCATTGGTTAGTGGCAATCTCAATGACTTCTCCATTTCAATGAAAAATTCTACTGTTAACGACTTAACTCCGGGTTGGCAAACAGGTATGACAACAGTCTTTTCAAGTGCTGCTTACAATGCAAATATTGGTTGGAACTTACATCCACTTACGCCTGGTTTTTATTGGGATGGCACTTCTAATATTATTGTTGAAGTTTGTTTTAACAACAACAATACTGGGACAACAGGAAATTCATTAACTGCTTTAACAACAGGACTTCCGGCTGGAACATCTAGATGGTTTAGAGCTGATAATAATGCTACTTTATGCTCAGGAACAGCAGTAACAACAACAGGAAATACTTCAAGACCAAATGCAAGAATGTTTGTCATTACAGCTCCAACTGTATCAGCTTCAGCTTTGAATTTTACAAATATTACTAACTCTTCTGTAACACTAACATGGACAAAAGGAAATGGAGGCAGACGAATAGTTATAGCTCGTTTAACTTCTCAACCAGCAATAGCACCAACTCATTTAAACGATTATTTAGCTTCAAGTTTTTTTGGAATGGGACAACAAACCGGAAATAATAATTTTTGTGTTTATAATGATTCAGGAAATACAGTTACTGTGACCGGATTGAGTATGGTTAGCAATTATAGTTTTGATATTTATGAATACAATGGAATCAATGGAAACCATGTTTATAGAATTACATCACCATTAACAGGAAACATAACAACATTACCTGTTAAACTATTGTCGTTTGATGCACAAAAAGAGGCTGACAAAATCGTATTAAACTGGGTAAGTTCAAGCGAAATCAATAGTGATATTTTTGAAATTGAAAGACAACAAAATTCTGAAGAATTTAATAAAATCGGACAAGTTCAGGCTGCCGGAAATTCGAACAGTAAAAGATTTTATCATTTTAATGATTACAATTTCGAGAATGAATCTGATATATTTTACAGATTAAAAATGATTGATAAGGATGGTAGTTTTGAGTATTCGCCTATTGTATCTATTCAAATATCTGAAATGAATAGTGAAGTAAAAGTATCACCAAATCCATCCAATGGTTTAATTGAAATGTATTGGTTAAACAAAACAAACGGATTTTCTTATGAACTGAAAGATTTAAATGGTGGGGTTTTATTTAAAGGCAATGCGAATAAAAATCCAGAACATATTCAAATATCAGAAAAACACAAAGGTTTATTTATTCTGGAATTAAAATCAGAAGATCAAATAATAAGGAAAAAAATCATTCTTGAATAATTCATAATTCAGTTTGCATAAAACCAAAAAGGGCTTGAATCGATTATGATTCAAGCCCCTTTTAGCTAGTTGTTATTTATCAAAAACCCGATTACCATTTAACCGGTTCGTTTTTTCTTAATGAAAATTTATCTTCAAATAAATGAAGATTTGTAATTGCAATGTACTTCTTATTCAATTCTAATAAATTCTCTGATTCCCACAAATGCAATAATCTAACCACTGTTTCTGTAGCTAATCCTGCAAAATTTGCTAAGTCTTCTCTGGTTAATAAAACATTGATTGCTCCATCTTCTCTTGTGCCAAAATTGTTTCTTATCCAGTACAAGGTTTCAGCTAATCTTTCTGGAGCTGTTTTGGTAAACATTGCATTGCCTTTTTGTACAGAATCATCCAAATCAATTGCCAGCATTTTTAACATACTTAAAGTAAGTTCATGATTGCTATGCAGTATTTGGAAAAATATTTGGGATGGAATAAAAAACAATACCGAATCCATCAAGGTTTCTGCTGCACCTTTATAAGGCTGTCCCGCTAATAAAGCTCTATAACCAAGCAATTCTCCTTGTCGTGCCAAACGAATTATTTGCACCTGACCTTCATCATTTGAATGAAAAAGTTTGATTGCTCCTTCTTTAATTAAATAGATTCCTCTGGGTTGCGAATTTTCCGAAAATATCACCATCCCTTTTTTATAAACTTTTTGTGTTCGTTGCTCCTCAATCAAAGAAATTTCCTCTGGTTTCAGGCATTTGAACATTGGGAAATCAATTACACCGTTGATTTCTGTTGCTAAATCCGACCTCAATTCGTTTTGCATAATTTGATTCATATTCTGATACAAAAAACATAATCAGCGGCAAGTTTTGAAATGATAATAATCAGAATAAAGTGGGATTTAAATCAG
>JBMLOK010000312.1:0-3841 GCA_049243005.1 Bacteroidia bacterium
CTGGCTTTAGCTGATGGATTTTTCAGAAAAGATAAAGAAACCTTACTTACAATAATTAGCAAAATCAGAAAATATCAGCCGGAAATTGTTTTGTGTAATGCTGAAGAAGACCGCCATGTTGACCATGGAAGAGCCGGTGATTTGTTAGAAGAGGCTTGCTTTTTATCAGGATTAAGGAAAATTGAAACTGCTGATAACAACGAAAATCAAACTGAATGGAGACCAAAAGCAGTTTATCATTATATACAAGATAGGTTATCTAAAGCTGATTTAATTTTTGATATCACACCATATTTTCAAACTAAAATGGAAAGTATCATGGCATTTTCAAGTCAGTTTTACGACCCCAATTCAACAGAACCTCAAACACCAATTTCAGGTGAAGAATTCATTAAACATGTTGAAGGACGTGCCTTACATTTTGGAAGAATCATTGGTGTTAAATATGGTGAAGGTTTTACTGTTAAAAGAACAATTGGCACCAACAATCTACTAAACTTAATATAAGTAGTAAGCCAATCTTTTATAAATTTACTTTATTTAATTGCAATCCACTTTGCTTTCATTTTAGCAAAGAAATAATTGATTCCACCCGGATTTTTTAGTTCAGTTCCATCCACTTTTTGTCCCATTCTCAGCATGTTTTCATACAAATAAGAAGAGGGAATTCCCCACTTTTGAGCAAAGGTTTTTCTGCCATCGTTTCTTATCACCCTTCCTGTTGATTTTGATTTGAAATGATAAACTAAACTTTTACCAATTCCTTTAAAATCGCGGATTCCAAGCTGCCAACACTTCATTCCGAAATCCGGGTCTGAATAAAATCCGGGGCTAAATTGTTCATCATATCCACCAACTAAATCCCAAACTCTTTTTGATACAATACTTGGTGGCCAGCATGAGCCATACCAATTGGCAGGTAAATTTGAATCGTTTGATAAGAATTTCAATAACTCATCTTCACGAAAACTTTTTTTATCTCTTCCAAAATCAAATGGAGAATAAACTGCTTTGCTGCTACTTTTTTCGAATTCAATCATGGTTGATGAATAATAAAACAAATCATCATTCCTTTTTTGAATTTCATCAAACAAGAATTTATCCCAATTTGGACAAACATACATATCATCATTCATGTAAACGATGTATTTGCAATTTACCAGTTTTGCAGACGCGTTTAATGAAGCACAAACTCCTGCATTCTCAGTTGAAAAAGTTGAATCGATTTTATTTTCCTTAACCCAATCTAAAGTACCATCAATACCTTCATTTACATGAACTATTATTTGATGTCTAAAAGCACTATTCTTTTTGATACTATCGATACATAGCTGCAACAAATCGAGGTTGTTCCAACTGGGAATTAAAATTGAAAAAAGATTTTCCTTATTACTTTCAGATTGAAATAAGGTTTGAATAGATGGAATCAGAAACCCGCTCATTGCTTTTTAATCTCACCAAAAATAACTCTTACGTTTGATTTTGGACTAGAAACATTCAATTTAAACGCTGTTTTATCATCCAACATAACTACACAATCTTTAGGTGCGTTTTTAGGTAAAGGACCATAAACCTGAACATATGCATAATCAAAATAATCATCATTTTTGATTTGCACCCAAGTTCCTTTAGCAGCATTATTTAACAAAACACCTTTTAATTTTGCCTTAGGATTATAATATGCAATTCCTGATTGATAAATTTGATCAACTTCAAAATCTTTCTTATTAATTCTGGCAGGAAGTGATCTTTCATAATAAGATAAATTACCTCTACTTTCATTTACAACCAATTCCTGTCCTTCACGTAATCTGTATTGTAATAAGGCATTCCAGTTTGCTAAATCACTTTGCGTTACACCATATTTTTTTGCAATTGTATAAAGGGTCTCACCCTTCTTAACTACATGAGTAAAGTATTTGTCACCTGTTCCTTGTTTGTTTGATGTTGGTGTAATGTATAATGCATTGCTATCAGCAGCATTTTCAGCCCATTCATCAACTACAATTCTCTGATCACGAAAATCTACTACTGAATAAGTAACAATATTGTTTTCATACAAAGAAAAATCGTTTTCAATTTTCACTCCTGCTTCATCAATTCTACCATAATGTTTTACAATTGAAGTATCAATTTCTCTATCTTCAACTTCATGGTGTGATGATTGTACTGAACTCGCAACTTTATATTCTGGTTTTTCTTTTTTTACCTCTTTAAATTCTTCCTGTTCAACTTCGGTATCATTTTTACTTACTAATTTAGGCTCTTCTTTTTGCGGAGTTTGAATGGCATTTGTTTGATTTAAACTTTCTACCATTGCAATTGAATCTGCCTTTTCAGTTTTCGACATTGGGGCATCTGCTTTTACATCATGCCACATGTTTTTGATTGCAGCCGCAGAACTATCGCGCTTTTCCGACCTTTGAGCTGCAGAAAGTTTTGGTTCAGGAGTTTGCATTGGAGCACTTCCTTTAGGAATCAATAACTTTTGTCCTTTCCATAAATTTGGTGAACTCAATTCATTCACCTCCATCAAATACTCTGGATCTTGTTGAATACTCGCAGCTAATTGCTGAATTGTTTGAGAAGAACCAACTACATAAACCTGAAATTCCTTAACTTTATTTGTTGCCTTTTTTGATGGCTTTTGGTCTTCAATGGGTGTTAAAGGTTTTTCTACAATAATTGGTGGTGGAGCGATAACAGGTTCTGGATTTGTTGTCTCTTTTCTCTCGTTATCTCTTTTCTCGTTTTCTTTTCTTGAATCTGGTAAAACTGGCTCTACTACATTTTCATTAACTGCTAATTCAGGTTCTTTAGTTACTTGAAATACAGTTTTTCCTGCTGAAGTTTTTTCGGCCGGAGGAGGTAGACTCGTTGCTAAAGGCAATCTGGTATTACTTACAGGTAAAACGTTTTGTACCTGAACTTCACCATACTTTTCAGTATTTACTGGGATTCTCACCAATTGTCCAGGTTTTACTTCACCCTGAATTAACGGATTTGAAGACATGATGATGTTTGCATCCATCCCATATTTGTCGGCAATATCGGCTATTTTTTCACCCGCAACTGCGCGATGTACAATCATTTTTTTACCTTCTCTTAATTCTAATCTTAGAGAATCAAGAGGTTTGGCGAATGTTGCTAATGAAAACAACATAAATATGATTAATGCATTCAAAAACTTCATGGACAATATTTTTTCTTTAATTACAATTAGTGCAATTAATATTCTTTCAAAAATAAAGAATTTGAGATGAAGCTTGTAGCTTGTTTTAGCCTGATATTGTGGGGAAACCTATTTTTTGTACACTCAAAATGAAGTTTTAAGAATTCAATTCCCAAAAATTACTTCACCTTGTCCAACAAATCCAAACTCCAGGCTTGCGGTTTATCGTTGAATAAAACCTTTGTTTTTGCCCATGTATCTTTAAACAATTCTGAGTATCTATAATGGTTTAAACAAGTTTCATCACGCCAATAACTGTAGGTAAAAAGCACATTGGTTTGTTTAGAATCGCGTAATAAATTCAATCCTTCACAGCCTTCGAATCCGGCAATTTTATCTTTAGAAGCTTCAAAAACTTTAAGAAAATTTTCAACTTCTTCAGGTCTGAAACTCATTCTTACAATTCTATTTATCATTTTCTTCTAATTTTTCGACCATAATCATTGAACCGGGCTTCAATCCCAATAATTGTGCACCTTTGGCTCTATTCATGCAAATTTCCAATAAATTGTTTTCATTAAAAACTGCAATTTCATCACCTGCTTTTCCTAAATAATAATTAGGTGCTATTTTATCGATGAAATTTCGCTTCCAATACAAAATTTTAAA
>JBMLOK010000312.1:3941-5672 GCA_049243005.1 Bacteroidia bacterium
ATTTTATAAACTTTCTTTGGTAACTCTTTGAATAACAATGAGAATATAGAGTTATCAGCACCAATAAAAAAGTGAGAATCAAACTCAACCACCAAAATTTGTTTGTGTAAAAATAAGGAAGTATCAACTGCTAAAATATGCCAGGTGCCATCAGGAAAGTTTTTGTAAACCCCTGAAAGTACAAAAGCAGCCTGCATCACGTTAAATTGCTCGGTTTCATGCGAAATATCTACAATCACTGCATTGGGCACTTTGCTATAAATAGCTCCTTTTAATGCTCCAATATAGTGACTTCCAGCACCATAGTCAGAAGTTAATGTGATAATGTTCAAAGCAGATGATTTTTCTTAAATTCGTTGCAAATTAACAACTAGCAAACGACAATTTGAATACTAAAGAAATTAGCATCGACCATTTTGAGCCAACATTGGTATTTGGTCCGCACAATAAAAACCTGAAAATACTTCAAAATCATTTCCCTAAGCTAAAAATTGTTTCTAGAGGAAACCAAATAATTTTATCTGGTGATGAATTCACAATTGAACTTTTTGAAGAAAAATTTCAAGAGCTGGTTCATACAATTGATCAATTCGGTTCTATTAGCGAAGTTCAATTAGAATCTATTTTAAGTGGAACAAATCCTAAAAAATCATCCACAAAAACAGAAGAAAAACCAACTGAAACCGGAGATATTATTCTTTATGGAAACAATGGTAAAGTAATCAGAGCGAAAACTCCCAACCAAAGGAAAATGGTTTCTTTACTCAATAAAAATGATATTCTTTTTGCCATTGGTCCTGCCGGTACCGGAAAAACTTATACTGCCGTTGCTTTGGCTGTTAAGGCTTTAAAAGAAAAGGAAATCAGAAGAATTATTCTGGCTCGACCTGCTGTTGAAGCCGGTGAAAATCTGGGTTTCTTACCGGGTGATTTAAAAGAAAAAATTGATCCGTATTTACGTCCTTTATATGATGCTTTGGATGATATGATTCCTGCTGATAAACTAAAATCATATATCGAAACCCGTGTGATAGAAATTGCTCCTATGGCTTTTATGCGAGGTAGAACTTTAGATAATGCATATGTAATTCTGGATGAGGCTCAAAATGCCACCGATCTGCAATTGAAAATGTTTTTAACCAGAATGGGACCCAATGCTAAATTTATTATCACCGGTGATTTAACCCAAATAGATTTACCTAAACAAGAACATTCTGGTTTATTAAAAGCTGTGAAAATTTTAGATGGAATTCAAGGAATTGAATTTGCATACCTTAGTTTTGAAGATGTGGTTCGACACAAATTGGTGAAAGATATCATCAAAGCATACGACCATAAAAAACCAAATAAAACAGAATCCAATCATAAAGACTCAAAATAATCTGACATGAAAGCACTTGTTCAAACCCAATACCAATTACCCAATCAGGTATCTTTTTACAGAGGAAAAGTAAGAGATGTGTATGGCATTTCAGATAAATACCTGGCTATGGTTGCCTGCGATAGAATTTCGGCTTTTGATGTTGTTTTACCAGAGCCTATTCCTTTTAAAGGACAAGTTTTAAATCAGATTGCCAAACACTTTCTTGATTTAAGCAAAGACATTGTTCCAAACTGGTTAATCAATAGTCCAGACCCCAATGTAAGTATCGGACATTTATGCAAACCACTTCCCATTGAAATGGTGATTCGTGGTTATTTAGCAGGTCATGCCTGGAGAGAATACAAAAG
>JBMLOK010000313.1:0-9035 GCA_049243005.1 Bacteroidia bacterium
TCTGTGTAATTGGAATGGAAGAAGTATTAGAAGCTAAAATGGTTTCAGGATTATTAATTTGGGCTACATTTTGAAAAAACTGGTGTTTAACTTCCAATCTTTCTACAATTGCCTCAATAACCAAATCGGCCACCAAATCATTTAGTTCTGTGGTGAAAGTAATTTTAGACAAAGCCAAATCTTTGTTTTCGGCTAACATTTTACCTTTATCAACTTGAGATTGAAGGCTTTTAGTAATTGCTGATTTTGCTTTGCTCAGCATATCGGGATTGATATCGAACAAGAGAGTTTTGTAACCTGCAACAGCACAAACCTGAGCAATGCCTAAACCCATTGTACCGGCACCGGCAACCGCAATAATTTGAATTTTTTGAGCCATAAAAACAAAGGTAAACAATTTAAGTCCACCCTGAAAAACCAAAGAAGAATAAAAATAAATTGGAATGATGAATGCAATAATCCGTAACCCACACAAGCGAATTGGAGTAATTCCTAAAACATTTAATATTGATTTAGGCGTTTCCTCCCAAAATTTTTGGAGGGATGTTCTATTTCCAAATCAATTTGATTCGATTTTTACAAAATTAATACTAAACATTTGTCTAATTTTGCGGTTCAATCATTTTAGTTATGATTACAGTTAGCGAAAAAGCAAAAAGCAGAATTCAAGAATTGATGATAGAATCATCGTATACACCAGATTATTTTTTGAGAGTTGGAGTAGATAGCGGTGGTTGCTCAGGATTGTCGTACAAGTTAGATTTCGACAATACAGCAAAACCGGGTGATGAGGTAATGGATTTCAATGGTGTAAAGGTAGTTACCGATAAAAGAAGCGTTTTGTACTTATTTGGTACAGAACTGGATTTTTCGGACGGATTAAACGGAAAAGGTTTTACTTTCAACAATCCAAATGCCACACGCACATGTAGTTGCGGTGAAAGTTTCTCAGTTTGAGGATAATTTTTGTTTGGTGATTTGATTTTCAATTCTATTACCTATATTTGCATCCCTTTTTAAGGGCAAATCAGATTAAAGAATAAGTATTTACAATGGCAAACCATAAGTCAGCACAAAAAAGAATCCGTAATTCAGCTACTAAGCGTTTACGTAATCGTTACCAGGCAAAGACCACCCGTACTTTATCTAAACGCCTGCGCACTTCAACTGTTAAAAGCGAAGCAGAAGCTTTGTTAAAAGAAGTGAGCGCTATGTTGGATAAGTTGGCAAAACGCAGCATTATTCACAAGAATAAAGCAGCTAACCAAAAATCTAAATTAGCTAAAGCTGTTAACAAAATCGGAACTACTCCGGTTGCTGTTGTTAAGAAAAATACTGCTAAAAAAGTAGTTAAAAAGAAGAAATAATTTCGATTGAATACACTTCTAAGGCTTTCCTAAACAGGAAAGCCTTTTTTGTTTTGTTATTTAGCTAAATGACAAACCAAGAATTACCTCAAAAAGGAAAATCAATTCTTCAACTTTCTGAGGATGACAGACCCAGAGAAAAACTACTTCAAAAAGGCCGTGAACACCTTACAAATTCAGAGCTTCTAGCCATTTTAATTGGTTCGGGAAATGCCCAAAAAAGTGCCCTCGATTTGGGTAAAGATGTACTTGATTCTGCACAAAATAAGCTTCAGGAACTGGGTAAATTCAAAACTAAGGATTTCCTAAAAATCAAAGGAATCGGACCCGCAAAAGCCGTTACATTAATCGCAGCTCTGGAATTAGGCAGAAGAAGAAAGGATGAGGAAGCGCTTGAAAGAAAGAAAATTTCGGGCAGCAAAGACGCTTTTTTGGTTCTAAACGAGTTGTTATCCGACTTAGAGCACGAACAATTCTGGATTTTATACCTCAACAGAGCAGGATTTCTCCTAAAAAGAATCCGAATTAGTGAAGGTGGAATAGCAGGAACCGTTGTTGATCCGAAAATCATTTTCATGCATGCACTCGAATACAAAGCCAGTACCATTATTCTAGCTCATAATCACCCTTCCGGAAACCTGCAACCGAGTCAGGCAGATATTCAAATCACAAAAAAAGTTCAGGAAGGAGGAAAAATGCTGGATATTTTTGTCGCCGACCACCTAATTATTGCTAATTCTCAATTTTATAGTTTTGCAGACGAGGGATTACTTTAGAAGCCGCCAATAATTTTTATCTTTGCATCAATATATGCCGTTAAAACAGATTCAGAAATTCCGACTTTGGCTTCGCCAATACCCCCTAACCAGAAAATTTTTGAAATTTGGAATTGTTGGCGCCACCAGTGCTTCTGTTAGTTTAGGCGTGTTTTGGTTGATTGCAGCTCAATATCCAGCATTGAATTTATTGTCGAAAGCCATTGGTTATGTGATGGGATTTTTCGTTGGTTTTACGCTAAATAAATTCTGGACCTATATCGACCAAACTGAAGATGGTGAAAAATACCTGCTGAAATACATTTTGGTTTATGCCATCACCTTTGTTGTTTATCTGGTTTTTAACTTTGTTTGCGACCACTGGTTGTTCCCAAATCTTTGGTTTGCAGATATTTCAAACAATATTGGACAAGAGGATTTTGCTACTTGGTTCAGAGAAAACGGACCTTTGGTTTCTAATTTATTGGCCATTGGATTAAATGTTTTCCTGAACTTTTTTGGAACAAACTTTTTGGTATTTAAGGTTCCTGAACCGGACCACTTATTCGAGTAAATCCCTAATTTCTTCTTAAAAAGCACTTCAATTCAAGCACTTAACAAAAATTTCATTTTGGTGACCTTATTAGTGATGTTGTTTTAGAATACAGAATCCAATTTGCCAAAATCAAATCATTAAACTGGCATTAAATTTGGTACAAGTTGATGATTTTTAACCAAATATCAACCCTAAAAACATCAAAAATGCTGGAAAAAATATCAATGTTAATTGTGTATGTACCTTTCATACTTTTTATCGTAGGTTTTGTTGTTTATACCACTAATATAATTAAGCATTACCGACAAGACAACTTATCTGAATTAAAACCAACAAAGGAAAAATTCTACGACTTTGTGATTTTAGTTTTAAGATGGTATTTAGCTTACTATATGTTGGATTATGGTTATGGAAAGTTGATTGGAGAGCAATTTGGAGTTTATGATCCAAGCCTTTTAAACAAACCACTCAAAGATGTAAGTAAATTTCAATTAGCCTGGCATTTATTTGGTTTGTCGAAAACCTTTGACATTGTTGTTGGCTTGATGCAAATTATTGGTGCCATATTAATTGTGTTTAACCGTACAACATTAGTAGGTGCCTTATTTCTTCTTCCAATATTGGGGCAAATATTTTTAATTGACCTTTCTTTCACTGCTGATGAATTTGGCTTCGCATTACCAATTAGACTATTTGGAATGATTGTTTCAGACCTTTTAATTCTTTACTACTATAAAGAAAGGATGATTCTGGTTTGGAATAATTTAACGAAGGGGACCACAACAAATTTCAAATACAAATGGTGGCTGATGCTCATGCTTCCTTTGTTAGGTTTATTAACCGATTTCGGACTAAGTGTAATAACCCATCCTATAAAACTTATAATTAACATTTTGGCAAAATAATTCGCTATAAATAAGTGAATAACTGTGTTTCTATAATATTAAATCACTTGTTTTCAAACAGTTTAATCCAATATTTTATCGTGGGATTTATAATTCCTATAAGGAAGTTGAATCAATTTTAAAAAAGATTTAATGATAGTTTTCGGCCAATTCAAAAAGATTTTGTAATTTCCTTTACCTAAAGATAAAACCATGAAAATCATCAAAAAAATCCTGATTGCTATTGTTGTAATTATTGCAATTCCGCTTATTGCAGCCCTATTTGTACCTAAAACCTATACCGTTTCGGTATCAGAAACCATTTCAAAACCAAAACAAGTAGTTTTCGATTATGTGAGAATCCTTGATAACCAAAAGAATTACAGCGAATGGGTAATGGCTGATCCAAATTCTGTTATAACAATTGAAGGAACCGATGGAACTGTTGGTGCAACTCAAAAATGGAATAGCAAAGACGACAATGTTGGAGAAGGTTCTCAAACCATTACAGCTTTAACTCCAGATAGAATGGATATTGATTTGAATTTTATTCGTCCTTTTGCAGGACATGCAAAAGCTGCAGATATCTTTGAATCTATTAACGAAAACGAGACCAAAATTACAATGGAATTTTATAGCGAGTCTGTTTATCCAATGAATTTACCATCTTATTTATTTGGCAAAAAAATGATTGCAGAAACTTCTGCTAAAAATTTGAAGAACCTGAAAGACATTCTGGAAAAACAGTAAAATTGGATTATTCTCGATGCTACTTATACCCCGGGGATTTATTCCCGGGACCAATACAAAACAGGCGGCCATTGATTGGCCGCCTGTTTTGTTATAGATGTATAAAACCCAAGGTTATTTAGACAAATACATACTTTTTTCTTTCACCAGATTTCTGAAGTAAGGGTCGTGTAAATCTTTGATGAAACGAATGGCTTCACCGGTTGATTTCATTTCAGGACCTAATTCCTTATTTACTCCTGGGAATTTATCGAATGAGAAAACCGGTTCTTTAATAGCATAACCTGTTAGTTTTCTGTCGAATGTAAAATCACTTAATCTATTTGCACCCAACATTACTTTGGCTGCAATATTGATATATGGAATTTGATGTGCTTTTGCAATAAAGGGAACTGTTCTACTTGCTCTCGGATTGGCTTCAATAACATAAACCTTTTCGTTTTTAATGGCAAACTGAATGTTCAATAATCCACTGATATTCATTTTAGTGGCCAATCTTTTTGCATACGATTCCATTTGGTCCTGCACATTCTGACTCAAACTGAATGGAGGTAAAACAGCAGAACTATCACCACTATGAATTCCTGCAGGTTCAATATGTTCCATCATTCCAATTACATGAGCCGATTCTGTATCACAAATCAAATCAATCTCAGCTTCTTCAGCTCTATCCAAGAAATGGTCGATTAAAACACGGTTACCTGGTAAATCACCCAATAAATCAATAACTGCTTGTTCTAATTCTTCATCATTAATTACAATCTTCATCCCTTGGCCACCCAATACATAACTCGGGCGAACCAAAACCGGATAACCAACTTTATTTGCAACTTCAATCGCTTCATCAGCATCTTCAGCAACACCGTAATTTGGATAAGGAATGTCTAATTCTTTTAATAAATCTGAGAACAATCCTCTATCCTCAGAAATATCCATATCAGGGAAAGATGTACCTATTATTTTGATACCATGTTCGTGAAGTTTCTTAGCCAATTTCAAAGCTGTTTGGCCACCTAACTGAACAATTACACCTTCTGGTTTTTCTAGTTCAACAATCTCACGTAAGGTTTCCCAGAATACAGGCTCGAAGTATAATTTATCGGCCATATCGAAGTCGGTACTTACTGTTTCAGGATTACAGTTAATCATGATGGCTTCATAACCGCATTCTTTTGCTGCCAATAAACCGTGAACACAACTATAATCGAACTCAATTCCTTGTCCAATTCTATTCGGACCAGATCCTAAAACGATAATTTTCTTTCTGTCGCTTACCACACTTTCGTTACTTCCATCGAAACTTGAGTAGAAATAATTGGTAGGAGAAGGAAACTCAGCTGCACAGGTATCAACCATTTTATAAATGCGGTGAATTCCCATTTCTTTTCTCAAATCCCAAACTTCATCTTCGGTGGTATCACTTCCTAACAAATAAGCTACCTGAATATCAGAATAACCTTTTTGTTTGAGGTCAATCATTAATTCTCTTGGAATATTCTTTAGGTTGAAACGTTTGGTATCTGTTTCCAAACGTACCATATCATTAATCTGATTGAGGAACCAGCGATCGATTTTGGTAATTTTTTCTAGTGAAGAAATTGGCATACCTAAACTCAAAGCATCTTTAACTGCGAACATTCTGTCCCAGCTAGGATTCTTTAATTTTTCAACGATATCTTCCAATTTTCTTTGTTGAAAACCATCGGCACCTAAACCGTTTCTTTTGATTTCTAAACTTTGAACTGCTTTTTGGAAAGCTTCAGTAAAACTTCTACCAATTCCCATCACCTCTCCTACTGCTTTCATTTGCAGTCCAAGGGTTTTGTTAGCACCTTTAAATTTATCGAAATTAAAACGAGGTATTTTTACGATTACATAATCAATTGCAGGTTCAAAATAAGCTGAAGTTGTTTTGGTTACTGGATTTTTTAATTCATCTAAATGATAACCAATAGCCAGTTTTGCAGCAATTTTTGCAATTGGATAACCAGTGGCTTTTGAAGCCAAAGCAGAAGAACGTGAAACACGAGGATTGATTTCAACTGCTATAATATCTTCATTTTCAGGATTTACAGCAAACTGAACATTACAACCTCCTGCAAAATTTCCAATACTACGCATCATTTTTATAGCTAAAGTACGCATGTGTTGGAAGCAAGTATCACTCAGGGTCATCGCAGGTGCTACTGTAATTGAATCACCTGTATGAATTCCCATTGGATCGAAATTCTCGATGGTACAAATAATTGCAACGCTGTCGTTTTGATCTCTCAGTAATTCAAGTTCAAATTCTTTCCAGCCAAATACTGCCTTTTCAACCAAAACTTCATGTGTAGGTGAAGCCGTTAAACCTCTTTGTAAAGCAGCATCTAATTCTTCCTTAGCCCAAACGAAACCACCACCGGTTCCACCAAGAGTATAAGAAGGTCTGATAACCAAAGGAAATCCTATTTCCTGAGCAATTTCTTTTCCTTCTAAAAATGAGTTGGCTGTTCTAGATGGCGCAACACCAACACCAATTTCAATCATTTTTTGTCTGAATTTCTCACGGTTTTCAGTGGTATCAATTGCTTTGGTATCCACACCAATCATTCGCACATTGTATTTGGCCCAAAGTCCAATTTCTTCGCATTCAATGGCAAGATTCAAAGCTGTTTGTCCGCCCATAGTAGGTAAAACAGCATCAATCTGATGTTCTTTTAAAATGCTTTCAATAGAATCTGAAACCAATGGCAAAAGATAAACATGATCTGCAGTAACCGGGTCTGTCATGATAGTTGCCGGATTGCTGTTAATCAAAATTACTTTGATGCCTTCTTCTCTTAATGAACGAGCAGCTTGACTTCCACTGTAATCGAATTCGCAAGCCTGACCAATAATAATGGGACCACTACCGATAATTAATACTGATTTGATGCTTAAATCTTTTGGCATAATTCTTTTTATGAGGTGTAAAGGAAACCAATTCTTTGCTTTAGAATTGGTATAAATTGTGCAAATGTAGTTTGATTTTTCTCCTGATTGAAATAATAATTAAAAAGTATTTTTACACATTCAAAAAACAAGCGTAAAACAACAAGATGGCTGATTTTAAAAAAGAGATTTTCAGGGGAAAGCAAATTCAGCTTGGTTATTATTTTTTTGAAGGAGGTGAAAACTTACTTGTTTTATTTCCGGGCTATGGTCAAAGCGCCCGCCACTTTGTTTATTTCAATCAACATTTAAAATCGAATTATAGTATTTTAGGAATTAACCATTTGGAACATGGAGATAGTTTAGCATTCAAAAAAGATGAACCTTTAGAAATCAATGAGTTTAATGCGACATTATTTGATTTAATCCATTTCCTTGGTTTTGAAAACAGAAATATTGTGATGGGAGCTTTTAGTTTTGGAAACTGGCTGGCTGCTGCTGCTATTCAATCTCAATCGTTTCCGGTAAAAGGCTGGATAGTGATGTCGGCGCCACCGGTAAGGTTTTCAAGACTTTTTGCCTTTTCAACAGGAACAATTTTGGGTAAATTGATTTTCAGGTTCTACACAAAAGAAAATATTGGGCTTCAAAAAATCTTAAACTTCATCAAAAACACTAAAATCCTATCAGAGGAAAAAATAAGGGTAGCGAGCCTTCAAGTGAAAGATTCTTCAAAATCGAGAAGACTTTACAATAACTGGCAAGTAATGCGACATTTCATTCCTAATTGGCGGAATTGTATCAAATTGGCACAAACAAAGCAAATTGAAATTTTGTTTGTAGCAGGAAAACATGATAATGTAACACCCATGAAAGGTTTACTCAAATTATTTCAAGCAGAAAAAAGTAGCAGAATTTTGGTATTTAATGGTGCTCATACGTTTATGCATGAAGATATAATCGAAGGCATAGATAAGTTCTTAAATGAAATTGATAATAAGCAAAAAATTGACTTGGAAACTATAAATTCGTAGCAATGAAAAGTGCAATCAAAATTCTTTTCTACCTGGCAGTATTATTTGTGGTAAGTATTTCAACCTGGTTTATTAGTGAGCAATTCAGAGCTCCCGGTGACCAGCTTGTTGGAATTTACGATAAAAATTTCAGACCATGTTTGAATTACTGGACCACAGACCCTAATTATGTCGACTCAACAGGATTGAGTCAGATTGCTATGAAGTATTATGAAAAGGGAGAATACTCGCTTGCCATAGAAGGATTTCAAAACATTGAACCAAGAGCTGAAGAAGAAGGTTATTATAATTTATATTTAGGTATATCTTATTTAAAAACCGGCTTTGATAATTTAGCCATCAACAGTTTAGAATTGGCCGTAAAGAATTTTAAGGAATTCAATAATGTAAACCTGAGTAAATGGTATTTATCGCTGGCATTTTTAAAAGCAGGACGCGATAAAGAAGCATTAGAAGGATTGAATGATATTGTAAGATTGAATGCCAAACAGAAAACGCAGGCAGTTCAAATTATTAAAGATGTTGAAGTGGCGAAAAATCCAATTCGTGCTATTGTAAATTCAATTACAGATTAGTAGCTCCCAATTTCTTTATAACAATTACGATAAATCACATTCATTTATCCTAAAAACCAGCAAATTTTTATGTGCGCAAGAGGAGACTCGAACTCCTAAGGGTTGCCCCACTGGCTTCTGAGACCAGCGCGTATACCAATTCCGCCACTTGCGCAAAAGAATCAGTCCCAAAATTAAACTTTTGGGACTGATTCAAACCAA
>JBMLOK010000314.1:0-3879 GCA_049243005.1 Bacteroidia bacterium
TACTTCGTAAGAACCGTATTAAAGTAAATACCCAATTGGTGAAAATTAAGTCTCCTTTCAAAGAGCAGACAGCTATCATCGAAGAATAATATTTTCTGTAAGAAATTAAAAAAGTCGATTCAAACGAATCGACTTTTTTTTGTGCCTTAAAATCAATGATTTAAAACAAAAAAAGGCAACATAAATGTTACCTTTTTTCAATATGTGCCGTGAAGGAGACTCGAACTCCTATGCCCTTGCGAGCACCACCCCCTCAAGATGGCATGTCTACCAGTTTCACCACCACGGCAATGTGGTGGCAAATATGGCTTAAATAACTTAATTCCGCAAAAATAATATGTAGTTTATCTAACTACTGCTTTTAGTGGCGATAGAATTAATGAAACTCCATCAACTACTGCTGTAAATCCATCAATAACCGATTGAAAGTCTACAACAAATACAGTAATCATTACTGTTACTATTGCCATCATTAAACCTCTTATTAAATAAATCATAATGTTTTGTTTTAGGGTTCTGTCGAATTTTCTGAAAACAAATGTAAGAATGTGGATAAACTAAAAAAATACTTATTCCATAAATAGAGTAAATATCTATTTTAGTAGTCATTATTTTACTTTAAAGCATCAACTTATGCACATCAATGTGGAAAAAACTACTATAAATGGAATTAATACCTCATTTACTATAAATAATTATGGGGCCGAATTGTGTTCAGTGAAGGATAAACTAACTGATTATGAGTTTATGTGGCAGGCAGATCCTAAAATTTGGCCTCGACATGCACCGGTTTTATTCCCTTTCGTAGGAAAGAGTGCCCAAAATCAATTTCTACATTGTGGAAAAGTGTATCCAATGGGTCAACATGGCTTTGCCAGGGATAATAAATTTGAAATAACAGAGCTTTATACTGATTTAGTTACTTTTACTCTTAGGGGAGATTCTGAGAGATTTCCACAATATCCTTTTGACTTTATTTTTAATATTAGTTATCAGGTAATTGGCGATGATTTAAAGATTAGTTACAAAACTTTTAATATTGGAAATGAAGATCTGTATTTTAGTGTAGGTGCCCATCCAGGATTTGCTTTACCGGTTTCTAATTTATCGGAATACGTGATTGAATTTAATGAAAAAGAGAATTTAGAAGCACATTTATTAGCAGAAGGACTGTTTGATGGCAAAACTTCAAACATTTTAGAAAATAAAAATGAGCTAAATTTAAGCAAAGAGCTTTTTGAAAAAGATGCACTCGTATTTAAAAATTTAAAATCTAAATCTATCAAGCTTAAACATCTCAAGTCAAAATTTTCTGTTGAAATGGATATTTCTCAATTTCCTTATTTAGGAATTTGGGCTAAAGTTCCTTGTGAAGATTTTATTTGTTTAGAACCTTGGCAAGGTTTGGCAGATAAAGTTGATTTCAAGGGTGAAATTTCGGAAAGGGAAGGAATTGTTAAATTAGCTCCTGGTGCTGAGCATGAATTAAGTTATACAATTGGTTTTAAATCGCCTAACTAATAAAATAGTTCATGATTTTTTGATTCCCATATTTACTTTTTAATGAAAATATTTTGCAGAATGTAAAAAATTATTCCGCCGGTAAAATATGCAATCAAGTCATAGATGTCTGAGGTATATGCTGGTATAAATTTAGGAAGAATAATTTCGAACAAAATTCCGAAATAAATTACTACAGAAAGTATGAAGAATTTTGAATATATAAAATGTGGATTTACCCATGTTTGCTGAAGAAACAAGGAAAATGTAAGCACCATTGGTACCACTAAAAAGTCGTCTAAATATGAATTCAAAAAAATGGGAAATATTATCCAATTTTTTGAAAGGTGAAAAATCAACCAAGAAATAAAGAAAACTAAAAATGCCTGAAAATTTTTTGTTTTCAAGGCATTTTTAATATTGATAAAAAATCGATTCATCCCGGTAATACAATCAGAATAAAAGTGATGAGAGCAATTATTCCCATTAAAATAAGTTGACCACCTTGTATTAATCTTTCGACAATAAAATATACCGGATTTTTGTCGGAACCTTTTATTTTATACCAGTTTAACAAGAAAGGAGCAGCAGTTAAATCCTTGCTTTTTTCATCTCTTTCTTTACGGTATTCTAAGTCTAATATTTCACCACAATTTTCGCAAAAAGCTTTGTTTCCATTAGTCCAGTTAAGACAATGCTCACATTTTTTAATCGAAAATTCATTATTTGAATAGCTCATTTAATTTAGCTTCCCTGTATTCAAAAATCTCTTTTACTTTTTTATCTACAAATAACCAATGTAGAAATGGTGCTAATATCCAACCTTTCGACTGATACGTGATGGTATCAGTCATTTTTGTCTGACCATTTAATTCCTCAAAGGTATGTCTATGGTGCCAAATTGTATATGGACCAGAAAGTTGTTCATCTACAAATTCGTAAGGAGGATCCCATTTGCTTATTAAAGTTTTCCAGAACATTGGAATACCTGCAAGAGCGATTCTGTATTTAATATGAATTCCTTCCTTCATTAAAATAGGAGTTGGAGTTAGAATCTTGAAACTTAATTCAGGAGGAGTAAGCTCATTAAGGTTTTCAGCTTTACTAAAGAATTCAAATACCTCTGGCAATGGGCGAGGTATGATTGTTACTGTTTGAAGAGTCTTAGATAATTTCATTACCTATTAAACAATTAAATAGGGGATTGTTTTGAGTCTAATTGTCATGTTTACATGAGTAAATATGGTCATAAACATATGTAAAAGAAGCAGCAAAACAAATGTTTAAACAATTGTAAATGAGCTAAATATGATATAAAACTGATACAAAAGCTTTAATGTGATTGTTAACAAATGTTTTAATGCGGGATAAACAAATGTTTTTCGTGTATAGAAATGTTAATTCTTTGTTTTACATTTGTATACCCTATTTGTAAATCAGTATATTAGATGGATGAGTTAAATAAACGAGTGTTAAGTGTAATGGAGCATAAACAAATGAGTAAATCTTCATTTGCACTGGCTTTAGATACTTCATTGCCTGTATTGACGCATATTAGTTCAGGTAGGAATAAACCTGGTCTGGAGCTTATACAAAGGTTATTGAGTCGCTTTCCTGATATATCCCCAGATTGGCTCATTCTTGGCAATGGAGAGATGTATAGAGATACAATCACTAAACCAGATTTTGAACCGGAAATAAAGCAATTTGAGCAAATGCAAAATGAATTGCAGTTACAGATGCAATATCTACAACAAGTAATGGATTATCACCAGCTTTTATTCAAGGAAATCAGCTACTTAAGTGATCTCGACCAATTGTTAGGAAGGAATAAACAAGGGGCATTAGCTATACAGAATAAACTGACTGAATTGAAAGAAGCAATTAAATCTAAAGTTTAGTTTAGGTTTAATAGTTTAATTGATTGATATAAAATACATTATAATTTTCAAATTTTCAATACCAAAATAATTCCTATTGACTAATTGTCAGTTTCGACTTTGTAATTTATTGGGATTTATTCCTAAAACGTGCCAATTTCCCACAATGAGAATCTAACTAGCGCTAGTTAAATTTTGTTTATTTCCGATTCATGAGAATTTGATGTAATTGCAAAAAAAATCCATTTTGATTTTACTCAAAATGGATTCATCAAAAAAATCTTTATCAGTTATTCGTATTGTTTAGTTTTTTTAAATCATGTTTTGTAATTCTTTGCAAATTGAAATGCTATTAGGATTACTAATTGATTTTAATACCTCATTTTCTTTGGGCTAAAGCCCCAAAGTTATTTAGGTATCAGCAAGATTTCATTTTGATTTCCATAGTTGCTAGGAATTATAGGACATTTTAAGGCCTTACATGTTAAATTTTGGATGC
>JBMLOK010000315.1:0-1654 GCA_049243005.1 Bacteroidia bacterium
GTTTTATTTAAACCATTGTATTCAAACAAAGCAAAGTGATAATTCTGGCCTGATGTTAATCCTGAAATTATAGCCGATGAACCCATTCCATCATAAACAACATAATTTGCTGAACCCAAATTTGTACCGGAACCAAAATTTGAATTTGCAATATATTGAGCTGAATCTGTTGGAAACTGATTAACAGAACTACCTTGTTTCATCATTAACAATCGTCGGTTGCCATTACCCGATTTCCATGACAATTTCATTCCTGTTGAAGTTATTGAATCGATACTTATAGAAGAAGAAATAATAGTTGGTTCAGCAGGTTTACTTAAGCCCCAAATTCTATTTACATATTGAGGACTATCAATAAAAGGATTACGATTCCCTTGAACAGCATAAATAGCATTATTTCTATTGATTTCCTTTACACTTGGAGGGTCTTGGTTATGCCATTTAATCAGTAAATTTAAGAACCAGGCATCGTAAGCAGGATAAGCATTCCCTGCAAGAATATCATTTGCAGAACCATTCGTAACCCAAGCCGCTATAAGATTATTATATCGTGCTGCTATGTAAAATTGAGCCCTAGCCAAATCACCCTTATATTCATCAACAGGTTCGAAAACTGTTGCTGTAAATCCGGGAGTGATACTTGGACCGCGTTTTCCTCCATTTAAAGCAGTATAGGTTGGAGAAGAAACTTCACCATAAGGATTATTGCTACGAATTCCGTTTACATAACCATCTGTTGGATAAATGAAATGCATATCAGAAACCATGGGCGATAAGCTAGCAAACCATGATTGTGGGAAACTATGTTCTCTATTATAACAATCGCCTTCAACTTGATAACTACTGCTGCATTGATTACCAGGTACAGCAAATGTATAAGGCGTTTCCTTTCCATTAATATTGGTTGAATAAATATCCCATAAGGTACCATCATAATACATATCGGTATTGATGTAGGTATTCCATAAAGCACTGTATGAAATATTATTGTGCCCTAAGATTTTATTGTATAAAGCAGTAAGTAAGGCAGAACCTGTTTGATTTAACCCTGAATAATAATTGGCAGGAATTGAAACAGAACTCACTCCCGTTCCTCTAACATAAACCGATAAAGAACTTGAGCCGATAGAAGAATTTAAAATTGTACCGGTAATAACACCTGAAACTGATGGAATAAATCGAACAAAAATTTCTATGGTATCAACTGAACCGGAAACTGGACTCAAAGTGATTGATTTTGAAAATTGTTGATTTACTGATAAAGAAATTTCAAAATGGTTCGAAGCAGATACAACTAATGGATTTGTTAAACCTGTACCCCAAACTTTATACCTCGCAGGATTAGCTGCAAAAGAAACAGGACAATTTCCAAAATTTCCAAGGTTGGAATTTGAAACAAAAATTGCACCCGACAAAACAAATGAGATGTTTAAAAAAACAAAAAATATAACAAGTATAAAATTCTTCAATGGCTTCAAGATTATAATTAAGGTAAACCTAAAATTTTGATTTTGATGAATAATTTAAAGCTAAATACTTAACAATCAGTTTTTCAGTTAATTAATCAAACCGCCGAAAATAAATTCCTAAGATTATATTATTGTTATTGTCAAGTAAATTTTTAAATAAATAAGCTGAAAAATCCTAAATTCTA
>JBMLOK010000316.1:0-1548 GCA_049243005.1 Bacteroidia bacterium
ATGATGTTGAAGTAATTATTGATTTGGGAGAGAGTAAATCGGTAAACGAAGTGTCTGCAAATTTTTTAAGAGCTATGCCTTCATGGATTTTATATCCAGAATTTGTAGAAGTGCTAATAAGTGAAGATGGAATTAACTTTAAACAAGTTTCAAAAGTACTTAATTCTGAAACTCAAAAATCAGATGAAATTAAGGAGCAGTTGTTTACCATGAAATTAAACAATATTAAAACCCGATATGTAAAAGTAATAGGTAAAAAAGTTGATGTTTGCCCGGAATGGCATGAAGCAGCGGGTAGTAAAGCATGGATTTTTATAGATGAAATTATTATTAAATAAGATGAATAAGTTGATTTTTAAATATATACTAATTGTTTTTTTGTTAGTTGGTTTTGGACTTGAATCGTGTAATTCAAACAAACATTTTATTTCGGATAAAGAGTATCGTGAGAAAGTAGAATTACAATTTGAAAAACAAAAACAATTGGCCATCAATAGAGAGGTTCAATTGTTTGATGTATTTAAAAAAGAATTAAGTATTCAGGAAACTGAGGCTTTAAAATTTCTCTATGCATACATGCCACTTTCAGATTTGGCAGATTATGATGGAGATTTTTATCTAAAAAATATTCAATCAAGTTTCAAGGCTAAAGACTTTTTTTCATGGGGTGATGATGTTCCTGAAAATTTATTCAGACATTTTGTTTTGCCGGTAAGAGTTAATAATGAAACAATGGATACTGCTCGACTTTATTTTTTTGAAGAATTAAAAAATAGAGTAAAAGACCTAAGTATGAAAGAGGCGGTATTAGAAGTAAATCACTGGTGTCATGAAAAAGTGGTTTATAAATCTACCGACAGCAGAACTTCAGGTCCTTTAAATACAATAAAAACTGCTTATGGCAGATGCGGAGAAGAGTCCACGTTTACTACAGCAGCCCTAAGAGCAATTGGAATACCTGCCCGCCAATGTTACACACCAAGATGGGCACATTCAGATGACAATCATGCCTGGGTTGAAGTTTGGGTTGATGGCAAATGGCATTTTATTGGCGCATGTGAACCAGAACCGGACTTGGATTTAGCTTGGTTTACAGGTCCTGCTAAAAGAGCAATGTTAGTGAATACCACTGTTTACGGTGATTATTCGGGTGATGAAGAAGTGCTTGAAAAAACACAATGGTTTACTAAAATCAATATACTTTCAAATTATACTGAAACTAAAACGGTTTTTGTGAAAATTGTTGATGAGTCTGGTAAGCCAATTGAAGGCGCTCAAGTTGATTTTTGTTTGTATAATTATGCTGAGTTTTTCCCTTTATCAAAGAGGAAATCAGATAAAAACGGTATAGCATCTTTCCTTACTGGAAAAGGTGATTTAATGATTTATGTGAATTTTGAAAATAAAATAAAGTTTGAAAAACTAGATGTTAGGTTGGTTGACACTTTATATATAACACCTAATCAAAAAACAGAGGAGGAGAAAGTCTTCCAAAACGATTTAATTGCTCCGGTTGAAGTTCCAATTGAGAACAAACCAAATGAAGAA
>JBMLOK010000316.1:1648-8755 GCA_049243005.1 Bacteroidia bacterium
AAACGATTTAATTGCTCCGGTTGAAGTTCCAATTGAGAACAAACCAAATGAAGAACTGGTAAAGAAGAATTCTACTTTATTACAATTAGAAGATAGTATTAGAAGGATTTATACCAATACATTTTTTGATTCCACTCGATCTGTTTCAATTGCGGAAAAACTAAAAATGAATTTTGATTCAGTTCGTTATGTATTAGAAAAAAGTTGTGGAAATCATCAAACAATTATAAATTTTTTGAACCTAGAAAAAGGTCCTCAGCATTTAAAACTTTCATTTTTATATAACCTATCAGAAAAGGATTTAAGAGATATTTCAGAGGAAGTTTTATTAGACCATTTTCTTTTCTCTAAGAATTTAGATTATACAGAAAATGATTTTGTGAAATATGTAATGAATCCAAGGATAGGAATTGAAATGGCACGTCCGTACAAAGAAGAATTTCAAAAATCATTTAGTAAAAATAGTACAAATTATTTTAGAACAAATCCTGAAAAAATTGTTGAATGGGTAAAAGAACAAATAACAATTGTCGACTCAATTAACTACTATAAAATAAGTATTTCTCCATTAGGTGTTCATCAATTAAGACTAGCTGATATTCCATCCCGGAATGCCTATTTTGTTGCTATGAGCAGAAGTTTAGGTATTGCTGCAAGAATAGAAACATCAACTAAAAAGCCTCAATATTTATTGAAAGGAAAATGGCTTGAAGTAAATTTCGATAAGTCAAAAAGTAATCCAGAAAACTCAAGTCTAGGCTCTATGATTACTTTGGTAAATTCATCAAAGCAAAAAGATTTTAAGCCCGTTTATTCTATTCATTTTAGTTTAGCTGTTTTTGAAAATGGCAGATATAAGACCTTAGATTTTGAAGAGAATCCTATTATGAACAATTTTCCGGTTAGTTTACATTTAAGTGAAGGAAATTATTTGTTAGTAACCGGAGCACGTAAACCTGATGGATCAGTTTTGAATTCAATGAAATTTTTCAATATCACCAAAGGCAAAAACATAATTTTAGATATTAGTCCAAGAGATTTGAGTTCGGTTCCAACTGTTATAGGAAAAATTAATATGGAGGAAAGTCTTTCTATTCTTGGGAAATCATCCATGAGTTTGAAAGATATAGCTAAAGAAAAAGGAATAGTTCTAATTTGGTTAGGTCCTGAAAAAGAACCAACAAAGCATGTATTAGCAGAATTATTACCAGTTAAATCGAAGTTTGAAAACTGGGGTGGTGGATTTGTTCTTCTAGCAGAATCAGAACAAAAAGCTCAATTGTTTAGCACAAAAAAATACAATGGAATTCCATTTCAAAATCTAATAGCCTTTGATGTAGAAAATAAATATTTAAGCAAGTTAATATCTGCTTGTAAAAAACAACTTCCTTTAGAATTCCCGGTTTTAGTCTATGTAAATTTGAAGGGTGAGGTTCAATATTTATCTAATGGATATCAGATTGGAAATGTTGAAATGATTGAAAAAGTTGTACAAAAAGATGTGGAATGCCAGAAGAGTTGTGTAGTTCCTCAGTAAAATCTAATTTTTTACTGCTTTAAGGTCCAATAAAACTTCTCTAATTGATTGGTAAGTATCTAATTCCTCAGGATTTAGATTTTGCCAATCAAACCAGCGAGCGTCTGTAATGTTTTCTTCTTCTTGAGGAACCAGAATTCCATTGAATTCTGTTTTCATTAAAAACCAATAAGTGATTTTTAAAAATCTATGGCCTTGTATTTTATAGGTATGAAAACTTTTTCCAAGGTCTTTTTGAATGCTTAATTTGTTGATGCCACATTCTTCTTCAACTTCTCTTTTTGCTCCTTGTTCCTGAGATTCTCCCGGATCAATTTTTCCTTTTGGAAGGTCCCATTTTCCTAAACGTTTGATGAGTAAAATTTGGTCTTTGTCATTAAAAACAAGTCCACCACCTGCCTCAATGGCTATAAAATGAGTTCTAAATTCTTCGAATATTAGTTTAGGATGTGCATCAACAACCCAACAACCTTTATGACTAAGACCTTCAATTTTTCTTACCCAATCCATGATTGAAACGGTTTCTGGATGATTGATTTTCTCAAGCTCCTGAAAGCGAGCCGGAATTTCTTCACTTTTTGTAAGTATTAAAGGCTTATCGTTTATGAAAATTTTATACATTTGTGGTCATGAATAATAGCCCGGAAGCAGCTGCAAAGATAGCAGAATATTTATTGGAAATACAGGCAATTCGCCTTCAACCTGAAAATCCTTTTACTTGGGCTAGTGGTTGGAAAAGTCCAATTTACAGTGATAATAGATTGGCTCTCTCATATCCTGAGGTTAGAACTTATATAAAACAGGAAATGGGAAAGTTTGTAAAATCACATTTTCCTGATGCAGAAGCAATTGTTGGAGTGGCAACTGCCGGAATTGCTCCCGGAGCTTTAATTGCCGATGAGCTGGAATTGCCTTTTGGTTATGTAAGATCAGAAGCAAAAAAGCATGGAATGGGTAAACAAGTGGAAGGAAATGTCCCTGCAGGAACTAAAATAGTTGTTATTGAAGATTTGGTTTCAACTGGTAAAAGTAGTTTACAAGCAGTTGAAGCATTAAGAGCTCATGGTGCTGAAGTCTTAGGTATGGCTAGTATTTTTACTTATGGTTTTGAGGCAGCAGTAAAAGCTTTTGAATCAGCAAATTGTAAATATGTTTCTCTTTGTAATTACCATGTTTTAATTGAAGTTGCTGCAACTAAGGGTATTGTAAAAGAAGAGCAATTGGCTTTATTAGCTGATTGGCGTAAATCTCCGGAAACCTGGGGACAGTAATAGCATGTATAGAATGCGATTACATCCCAATCCGCTGGTGACGCTATTTGCGCTCTGGTTTAGTTTTTGGGCTGTTTTCCTTTTTTTGGTTTTATATCCGCTGATGTTTATTTTTCTTGAACAGGAAAAGACTTATAAGCACGCTCATTTTATTAGAAAAGTTTGGTTGGATTCTTTACTACGAATTGGTTTTATTAGAGTAAATACCATAATTGAATCAGGATTCGATAAGAATCAAACCTATGTTATTACTCCGAATCATGGTTCTCGTTTAGATATCATTTGTTTAGTTGCCAGATTGCCTTTGTTTTTTAGTTTTTTGGCAATGGAGGAATTTAAAAAAGTGCCTTTGTATGGAAAATGGTTCCGGACATTAGATTTAGGTGTAAACAAAAAAAATCCAATTCAGGCTGCCAAATCCTATTTACAATCTAAAAAGGTAATTGAAAATAATCGTAGTTTGGTGATGTTTCCTGAAGCTACCATCTCTAAAATTGTTCCTCAATTATCTGATTTTAAGGATGGTCCGTTTAGATTGGCCATTGAAAAGCAAGTGCCGATTTTACCCATCACATTTATTGGAAATTATAAGTTAATTCCCGACCAGGGTGTTTTTGAAATCAGACCGGGAAAGGTTATTCAATACATTCATTCTCCAATAAATACAGTTGGTTTAAGTCTTGACGATGTTGAATTTTTGAAAAAAAAGGTGAAGGATATCATTGAAAATAAACTTCAAGAGTATAATTCGTATTAGTTTTTATTTGATTTAGGTTTAATCCGCAAATCAATCTAAAATGAACCATTTTTAATTATTCCATGCCGTTGAAATAATTAGTTTGATTAAGTCGTTGTTATGGCCGTTTTTTGAATAACAAATTTTATCAGTTTGCCTAAAATTACTAAAAATCCGCTTAGAATAATCTACATTTTGTATTTGCTATTGACAGCAATGGCAATATTTTTTATCATTTATCTGCCAGTTCGATGGGCATTGGCAAAACCGGAACGTTATCCAACGGCACATAAATTAAGAGTATTTTGGGGTAAATTGTTGTTGTTTTTAGGATTTATTCGGGTTAAAAATGTATTTGAAGTAGAAATCAAAAATGATAGACCTTATATCATTGCTCCCAATCATACTTCTTATATCGACATTGCTACTGTTACAAGTGCCTTAGATATGTTGGATTTTAGTTTTATGGCAAAAGCAGAATTGTTAAAAGTTCCATTGTTTGGCATTTGGTTCAGAACAATTGATATTGCTGTTGATAGAAAAAATGCCAGAAAATCAGCGGAAGCTTATATCAAAGCAATTAGATTTTTTGATTCAGGCAGAAGTTTAGTCATTTTCCCTGAAGGAACAATTTCTGCTCAGGTTCCTAAAATGATTAAATTTAAAGAAGGTCCTTTTAAAATGGCTATCGAAAAGCAGATTGATATTATTCCTGTAAGTATCATTGGAAATCATAAAATTTTTAATGATTCAGGGGAAATCACCGGTGGACCTGGAAAAGTTATTCAATACATCCATAAACCGGTTTCAACTAAAGGGTTAACAATGGATGATTTAGAAGCATTAAAAATGCAGGTTTTTGATACAATTAATAATAAATTACTAGCTCATGGATATTAATGATGAAACAATAGACAAGCTTTCAGACCTTGCAAAGCTTGAGTTTAAAGGTGAAGAAAGAGAAGGTATTAAAAAAGATTTGAGTAGAATATTGAGCTATTTTGAAACACTTAATGAGCTGAATACAGACGATGTTGAACCATTAATTTTTATGTCGGATGAAGTTAATGTTTTAAGAGAGGATATTGCTCAAACTGATATTTCAAAAGAAGAAGCTTTGAGAAACGCTCCTGCAAAAGATTCTGATTATTTCAGGGTTCCAAAAGTATTTGATAAATAAAATGACAAAACCAGTATTGGAGATTAATGGAATAGGTAAAACTTATACCATTGGAAATGTAGTTGTAGATGCTTTACGCTCTGTTGATTTACATATTCAAAAGGGCGAATATGTTGCACTGATGGGTCCTTCTGGTTCTGGTAAATCTACCTTGATGAATATTCTTGGTTGTTTGGATACGCCAAGCAGAGGAACCTATTTTTTAAATGGAACCGATGTTAGTCATATGACCGACAACTCACTGGCGGAAATTAGGAACAAGGAAATTGGTTTTATATTTCAGACCTTCAATTTATTGGCAAGGAATACTTCCCTTGATAATGTTGCTCTTCCATTGGTTTATGCCGGAGTTAGTAAAAAGGAAAGATTAGATAGAGCTGAAAAAGCACTTCAAAGTGTTGGATTAGGTGATAGAATTGATCACAAACCAAATGAACTTTCAGGTGGTCAAAGACAACGTGTTGCAATTGCTAGAGCATTGGTAAATAGACCTGCAATTATTTTAGCTGATGAACCTACAGGTAACTTAGATACCAAAACTTCTCATGAAATTATGGATTTACTTGAAGAAATTCATAACCAAGGAAATACTGTAATTATTGTAACCCACGAGGAGGATATCGCAAAAAGAGCTAAAAGAATTGTAAGGTTACGTGATGGTTCTGTAGAAAGTGATACTGCTTCTGTTTAAAGCTCACATTCAAAATAAAAGTGCTCTTTAAATTTGGATTTTAAATCCTGCTTTTTCTCGAAAATTCCAAAAACTGCGGAGCCACTTCCGCTCATTGATGCATAAATTGCACCTGAAGTATAAAGTTGGTTTTTAATTGCTTCAATAATTGGTGCATGAGGAAAAATACTTTTCTCGAAATCATTAAATAATGAATTTTTCCATTCTGAAATTGGTTGTCTTAAAATACCTTTTAATTCACCTTTTGCATTTTCACCTCTTTTATTTACAGTAGAAAATGCCATTGCTGTGCTAATATGAACTTCTGGTTTAACTATAACAAGATGATATCCCTTTAAGTTTAATTCGAAATTTTCAATGATTTCACCTCTTCCACTTATAAAAGAAGGTTTATTTTCTATGAAAAAAGGACAGTCGCTTCCAAGTATAGCAGCGTAATTTAAAAGCTCATTTTTACTTAATCCTAATTTGAAATAATCATTTAACAGTTTTAAGCAAAATGCTGCATCAGATGAGCCTCCACCTAATCCGGCTCCCATTGGGATATTCTTATAAAAAGCACAAGATATTGGTGATAAATCGTATTTGTTGGCCAACAATAACCAGGCTTTATAGATTAAGTTTTTTTCTAATTCGCCATCAACTGCAAGTCCAAAAGCTTTGTATTCAAACTTATTTATTGAATCTTTATTTAATGGTGCAATTTCTAAAATATCACAAAGTGGAACCGGAAGAAATAAAGATTCAAGATTATGAAACCCATCTTCTCTTTTGTTAATTACATGAAGTCCAAGATTGATTTTTGCATTAGGAAAACAAATCATATTTATACTTAAATTAATTTGGCCCTTTTCATCAAAAATGGAAATAAAATTTGGTTGAAATCATTGCCAATGAATGCTTCAATTAACTCGATTTTATATTGTAAACAAGTAATTTTAATCTCATGCTTAAAAGCCTCAAATTGTTCGAGGTATTCCTGCTGAATTGCTTGAGGATGAATTTTCAATTTTTCACCTGTTTCACTATCAATAAAAATGTGAGGACGATTGCTAAATTCAAAATTTATTTCGGTGCTTTTATCTCCAACATGAAATAAAATTACTTCATGTTTATTGAATTTTAAATGTTGAAGAGCTTGTTTTAAATCAGCATCACCACTTTGAAATAAATCAGTGAAAATGATAACCAATGAACGTTTATGAATACTTTCAGCCAATAAATGCAGGTTCTCACTAATATTACTTCCTACAGATGGATTTTGATTGTTAAGCAATTGTTCTAATTCAAAAAACAATCTTTTTTGATGAATTGAATTTGATTTTGCCTGTGAGTTAAAGCTTAATCCATTACTGAATATACTTAAACCTGTTGCATCTCTTTGTTTCTTTAATAATTGTATGATGGAAGCTGCAGCAATAACTGAAAACCGTAATTTATTTAATCCATTTTCTGGGTAATACATTGAAGCAGAAGCATCAATTACAATCTGACATCTTAAATTGGTTTCTTCCTCATATCTTTTTACGAACAATTTGTCTGTTCTTCCAAATAGTTTCCAGTCAATATGTCGTGTGCTTTCTCCAGTATTGTACTGCCTATGTTCTGCAAATTCAACAGAAAAACCATGGTATGGACTTTTATGCATACCGGTAATAAATCCTTCAACAACTTGGTTTGCAAGGAATTCCA
>JBMLOK010000317.1:0-5663 GCA_049243005.1 Bacteroidia bacterium
CTATCATGGATATTTCTATTCCTAGATTACGTGAGTTAGATGATATCCTTCCTAAAAATGTTAAAACTGTATTTTCTAACGAGTACAATGTAAGAGAGGCTGTTAAACAAGCTGATTTAGTTGTAGGTGCAGTTTTAATTCCAGGAGCAAAAGCGCCTCATTTGGTTACAAGAGATATGTTAAAAATAATGAAACCGGGTACTGTATTGGTTGACGTTGCAGTAGACCAAGGTGGATGTATTGAAACATGTAAACCAACTACACACGAAAATCCTACTTATGTAATCGATGGTATCATCCATTACTGTGTAGCTAATATGCCGGGTGCAGTTCCTTATACTTCAACATTGGCATTAACCAATGCAACTTTACCTTATGCACTTCAATTGGCAAACAAAGGCTGGAAAAAAGCTTGTGCCGATAACGAAGAGTTAAGATTAGGTTTAAATGTTGTTGAAGGTAAAGTAGTTTACAAAGGTGTATCTGATGCTTTCAATTTGCCTTACACTGAAGTAAGTGAAGTATTAAACTAAGGTTTTTAAAATTCATATAAAGCCGGTTTCGTAAGGAGCCGGCTTTTTTTATTTCTTTTTAAGTGGATTCAATAAATCTTCCAACCCGTTGATTTTGATTTCGAACATGGTTTCCAGTTGAATACCCAGTTTACTTTTAGGAAATCCTTTTCGCTGAAACCATTCGAGATAAGAAACAGGTAAGTCGCAAATTAAGCGGTCTTTGTACTTGCCAAAAGGCATTTTTGTTTTTACCAGACTAAGCAGAATTTCAGGATTTGGACCCATGTTTTTTTCTTTCGAATATAAAGCCAATACAATTATTTTTGAACAATGTATTTTATCCAAGGTGATTCTTTTCCCGACCCTCGATTGACTGACCAGGAAGGTTTGTTGGCAATTGGCGGTGATCTTCAGATTTCTACCTTGGTAAAGGCTTATTCCATGGGGATTTTCCCTTGGTATAACGAAGATGAACCCATTCTTTGGTGGTGTCCGGATCCCAGACTGGTATTGTTTCCTAAAGAAATTAAAGTAAGTAAGAGCATGAAACAATTGCTCAAAAAAGGAGAATTTGAGTTCAGCATCAATACCGATTTTGAAGCAGTCATTCGACACTGTAGAAATACCAGGGTAGAAGATGGAACCTGGATTAGTGAAGACATCATACAAGCCTACTTAAATTTACACGAAGAAGGATTTGCTCATTCATTCGAAGTGAGGAAAAACAACGAATTGGTTGGTGGATTGTATGGCATTGGACTAGGCAAAGTTTTCTTTGGAGAAAGTATGTTTAGTTTGATGAGTAATGCCAGCAAAGCAGCTTTAATTTTCCTTTGTTTACATGCCATGCAGGAAGGCATAGAATTAATAGATTGTCAGCAAAGCACATCCCATTTACAAAGTATGGGAGCAAGAGAAATCAGCAGAGATGATTTTTTGGAATTGTTGGAGGAGTTGATTGAGGAGTAAATGTTATTCAAAATGATTTTATGACTGAAAATGAATTGATAAAGTTAAATTTTGCGTCATTATATATTTTTGGAGCTAAGATACTTGTTTCTTCAATTTCTTTTGTGAAATTATATGAAACTCCAGATTGTATGGCTACATTAAAACCATTCCTAGAAACTGGAGTCATAACTCCAAATTGAAAGATAAAAGAATTTCTAAATGCAAGAAAAACATAAGCTGGATTTGGTATTAATTCATTATAGATTCTCCAATTGTTATATTTAAATTGCGTTAATAAAAAAGGAGATACTTTACCCATTTTCCAATTATTAAAAACCAACATTCCTTTTAGGTTTGACGAAAGTGGGTCACCATTTCCTAAACCCAAACTAATAATATAGGTTGTCTTCCTTTTACTAATTAGTCCAAAATTAATATCATATTTCAATGCTGGAAATGGAGTATAATATGCAGTTGTAAAATCCAATATTGGTCTTACTTTTTGAGAATAAGCCAACATTGATATACATATGAATGATATAAAAAATATGAAACTTTTCATCGATTTGAAATTTCTATTAAGAGTTGTTGGGGTGTTTTAAATTTATGATATTTTGGGTAGTAGGGTTTATAGTTAAATTCTAAAAACCACACTAATCAAAATTCTTCAACTCATTAACTCTATTTGCATCTAATCTGATAAAGATAAACAGCAAGATGGTAAAGCTTAAAAGGGCTGAACCTCCATAGCTAAAAAAGGGCAAAGGAATTCCAATTACAGGCATCAATCCCAAGGTCATTCCTACATTAATCAGAAAGTGAAAGAATAAAATACTCACTACACTATAACCGTAAATCCGGTTGAATTTTTGTCGTTGTCGTTCTGCCATTACCAACAATCGCCAAAGCATGACCATGTATAAAATAACAAAGATAGATGAACCTAAAAAGCCATATTCTTCTCCAATGGTACAAAAGATAAAATCGGTACTTTGTTCAGGTACAAATCTGAATTTGTTTTGTGTTCCCTGTAAGAAACCTTTTCCCCAAAATCCACCTGAACCAATGGCAATTTTAGATTGTTGCACATTGTAACCAGCTCCTTTAATATCAACCTCTTTACCCAATAAAACATTGATACGTGTTCTTTGGTGATTTTGAAGGATGTTTTGAAATGCATAATCAATACTACCCACCAAAAATGAAGATACTACAACAACTCCAATTGTTAGGAAAATCAGGGCTTTGGTTCTTCTTACCAAAAGCAGAAAAATTCCGGCTAAAACCACCAAACCAATAATAATATATAGAGGTTTGATTAATAAAGCCAGCACGCCTAATACTGCCAGCATAAATCCTGCAAATAAAATCCAGCCGGGTAATCCTTCTCTGTATAATACAAATACAAAAGAGAAAAATACCAATGTTGAACCTGTTTCATTTTGCAAAAGAATAATGACCATAGGAGCTAAAATGATGGCAATTGATATGTATTGGTCCAGTCGATTTTTAGCGAAATCTTTGTTATAGCCACTTAAGTATTTGGCTATTGCAAGTGCTGTTCCAAATTTGGCAAATTCTGCTGGCTGCATTCTAAATCCGCCAATTTCAATCCATGATGAAGAGCCTTTTACTGTTGTACCTGCTACCAAAACCAGTAACAACATAAAAATGGTTATTCCATAAATAGGATAGGCAAAGGCAAAAAAGAATTTTTCATCAATCAATAAAATCAGCATTCCAATAAAAACTGAAATGCCAATCCAGATTAACTGTTTGCCATAATTCTGAGTGGTATCCCAAATATGTGGATTGGTTTCTTTATAAACCGATGCATACACACTCAGCAATCCTATTGTTATAAACAGGAAGTAAAGCAGGAGGGTAATCCAGTCGATACTACTTGGTTTTGGTTGCTGCGGTGTCATTTCTGTGGTTTAAATTTCCTTTCAACATATTTTCCTTCAAATGCGGACGCGTATTGTGTTTTCCGGTTAAATACTGCTCAATCATTAATGAAGCAATTGGAGCTGCCCATGTGGCACCAAAACCGGCATTTTCAACTACAACTGCAATTGCAATTTTAGGATTATCAACCGGAGCAAAAGCAAAGAAAACTGAGTGGTCTTTTCCATGTGGATTTTGTGCCGTACCTGTTTTTCCTGCCATAGAAATTCCCGGAATTCGAGCAATATAAGCTGTTCCTCTTTCTACCACATCCTGCATACCTTCAATTACAATTGGGAAATAAGCGGTATCGATTGTGGTCCAGTTCTTTTTGTTAAATTGAGGATTTGGATTGGTTTTTCCTCCAATTTTTTTCACAATATGAGGTGTAATATAATATCCTCTATTCGCCACAGCTGCGGTTGCATTGGCCATTTGAATCGGAGTAATTCCCAGTTCTCCTTGTCCAATTCCTAATGAAATAGTAGTTGTTGCCTGCCAGCGATACCTGCCATAAATTTTGTCGTAGTAAGTTGCTGGTGGTAAAAAGCCATTTCCTTCTCCGTATAAATCAACTCCTAATTTTTTACCTAAGCCAAAACTGGCAATGTGTTTGTAAAAACTATTATAAGCATCTTCTGCATGAGGATACCTTGGATTATTAACGATACTGCGGTAAACCTGGCAGAAATAAGCATTACAACTTACTGCAATTGCAGGTCTAAGTGGCAGCGGAGAACCATGTGGGTGACATCCTACAAACATATAACCATGGTGACATCCATAAGTAGTTGCAGGTGTTAATACTTTTTCCTGTTGTCCGGTTAATGACATCAGGATTTTAAAAATTGAACCCGGAGGATAAGGCGCAGATAATGGTCTGTTAAAAAGAGGTTTCATTGGGTCTCTCAATAACTCCATGTATTTGTTACCTCTATCTCTTCCAATGAGTAAGTTTGGGTTGTAAGCAGGACTACTAACCAATGATAAAATTTCACCTGTTTGAGGTTCAATTGCTACAATACTTCCGGTTTTATTCAGCATCAACAATTCTCCCAATTCCTGAAGTTTGTAATCGATACTTAGGTTGATATTTTGACCGGCAACAGCAGCTGTATCAAATTCTCCATTTTTGTATCGGCCTTGCGAACGACTTTTGCTATCAACCAAAACATAACGCGTACCTTTTTTACCACCTAATTCTTTTTCATAAGTACGTTCAACACCGCTAATACCAATGAAATCGCCCATTCTGTAGTAACCTTCACTTTTTTCGATATCTCTGTCGGTAACCTCACCAATATATCCCATTACGTGAGCAGCGTTGTTATGCTGGTATTTTCTATCCGTTCTTACTTCAACAAAGAAGCCTTGGAAATCATATAATTTTTCCTGGAAAGCAGCATAGGTTGGAATAGTAATTTGTCTTTCAAAAACAGCAGGTTTCCAAGGAGCATAACCTTTCTGTTTTTTCATTTTATCGAACTTTTTTATAAAGTCTTCTTTGGTGATTCCAAGTACTTCACAAAAAGCCAAAGTATCGAGATTTTTGATTTGTTCTGGCATTACCGACAAGTCATAAATGGCATCATTATAAACCAGCAATTCTCCATTTCTATCGTAAATTAATCCTCTGGCAGGATAGATAGTTTGTTCTTGTAGTACATTGTTTTGTGCACTAAGGAAATAACTATCATCAATAATTTGCAGATAGAACAAGCGGCATAAATAAATAAATGCCACAGTAATAAAAATAATAAGAAGGGTTCTTTGTCTGAAGGTTTTATCCATTTCTCTTTCCCTGCGCTACCTTGTAAAATAAAATTTGCCCTAAACCAATCAATAAAACGCTAAAAAGTGTGCTACCTAAAACCCTTAGAAATGTTCTGAAAAATTCACTTAAACCATAAACTTCAAAATAGAATAAAAGTAAATGGTGAACAAAAATGAGGATGAAGGTATACAACATGAACCAAACCGGTCCTTTTTTAGATAAAGTTGGAGCTAAACGAACTTCAAAATCTTCTTTATTAGCGGCAAATTTTAAGTAAAAAATCCTGAGGTAACCCATAAAAGTCGTAGCAGCCATGTGTAAACCGGGAGTGCTGCTAAAAGTATCCATTACCATTCCGGTTAGGAAAGAAAGAATTACAATTTGCCAGGGTTTAATTGAAACAGGAAGTGTAAGAATAAACAGGGGATAGATATAAGGATTGATATAGGTATTCAGCTCGATATTATTGATTACAA
>JBMLOK010000318.1:0-1754 GCA_049243005.1 Bacteroidia bacterium
GTTCTGTTAAAATCAATTTGAACACCACTAAAATTACTTCCACCTAAAAAATTTAAAACAGGAGTATGTGCCCAAACTTTTCCATAAATACCGGAAATGCCTAAATGCCATTGAACTCTCTTTTCTTGTGCTTTTGAAAAATTACTCAGCAAGAAAAAAATCACAATGAAATACACTCTTTTATCCATTAAAACGAAGATAAAGATTCAAGTGATTATTGCTATTATTGATTTAGATTTACAAATATTCTTACAATCTCTTATGAAATTCATTTTCACTTTAGCTGTTTTCATATTTTATTCTATTCAGATTTCGGCACAAATAATTGATAGCTTAAGTATCGATTCCAAAATCTTAAATAAGCAAATCAAGTGTTTAGTTTATACTCCAAAAAATTGTAATCAAACAAACAGAAATGTATTGTACCTATTACATGGAGCTTTTGGAAACCATAAACAATGGATTGAACAAGGCAATTTAAAAGCCATCATTGATTCAATAAACGACTTTAAAAATTGTATTGTTTTAATGCCTGATGCGGGCATGACATATTACATGAATGATGAAGATGGAAGATACCTTTATGAAGATTTTTTCATGAAGGAATTAATGCCCGTTTTTGAGAAAAAATATCAGTGTGGTGGAAGCAAAGAAAAAAGAATTATCTCCGGTTTATCCATGGGTGGTTTTGGAGCATTATTGTATTCTTTTCATCATCCTGATTTGTTTGCAGCTTGTTTTGCTTTTAGCCCGGGAATTCGAACCAACGATGAAATCATCAGCCTAAAAAAAGAAGAATATGGAATAAGGTATGGCTTTAAACATGCAGATAATCCTGAAAAAAGAATCAATCAACATTGGAATAAAAACAGTTTACTTTACTTATCAGATTCAATGTCGATTAGCGATTTAATCAAAACAAAATACTTCATTGATATTGGTGATGATGACTTTTTATACAAAGGAAATATTCAGTTGTATCTCAATTTAAAGAACAGAAAAATTCCTTTTGAATTTAACATCAGAAATGGCGAGCACAATTGGGTTTATTGGCAGGAATCCATCAAAATAGCATTGCCAATTATGATGAAAATTTTGCCTTAAGATTTTTTTCTATTCATCAGAAAATAAACAGGAATTCCGGCTAGTACAATTGCTAATCCTGGATAACTGTAATTAGGTTTCCAAATCAATAAACTAACACAAATTGCCGCTGCAAAAAGAATATAAATTGCAGGCAAAACAGGATAAGCAAAAACTTTATAAGGACGTTCCAAATCAGGTTGTTTCTTTCTTAAGACAAACACTGCTGCAACAGTTAATATATAAAACAATAAAACTGCAAAAACCACGTAATCGAGTAAGTCGCCATAAGAGCCACTTAAAGTTAATAATGAAGCCCAAATTGCCTGCATAATTAAAGCCGATTGTGGACTCTGATTTTTATTTAAAACAGCAGCTTGTTTAATAAAATATCCATCTTTAGCCATTGCATAATAAACTCTTGCACCACTCAGAGTTAGGCCATTAATACAGCCAAATGTTGAAACCATAATTAAAAGTGCCATTAAAATTGCACCGGTTTCTCCAAAAATAGTTTGCATGAGTAAAGTACCTACCCTATCGCTTTCTGCATGTTGAATTGCATCAAAAGAAAGTGCTTTCAGATAAACTAAATTTGAAGCCAAATACAATAAAGTAACACCTGAAGTACCTAATAATAATGCACGAGGAAGGTTCTTTTCAGGCTTATC
>JBMLOK010000318.1:1854-6893 GCA_049243005.1 Bacteroidia bacterium
CCGAACATCTTTCCATAAGCTTCTTTCAGGTAAATATACTGACCTCCTGCTTTGGGCATTGCTGCTCCTAATTCTGCATAACTTAATGCTGCAAAAATGGTAAGTACTCCGGTTAAAATCCAGGCCAATAAAAGATTTTCAGGGCTACCTAAATCTCTGCTCATTCCGGCAGAAACAATAAAAATACCGGAACCAATCATGCTACCCATGACAATCATGGTAGAATCGAGCAGGTTAAGTTTCTTTTGCATTTAAATAATTGTTTGAATAAGTGGAACCCAGTTTTCATTAGGTTCAATAAGGAAACCTCTTACACCAACTGCATTTCCGCAATCGATGTCTCTTTGTTTATCACCAATAAAATAAGATTGTAAGGGGTCGATATCAAATTTTCCAATGGCCTTTTCAACCATCATTGAACCCGGTTTGCGGCATAAACAATGACTGGTAATTGGGTGATGTGGACAGTAATAAACAGCATCAATATGAATTCCTTTGGCACTCAATTCCATATGCATAAAACTATGCATCGATCTCATCGTATCTCTTGTGTATTCTGCTTTTGCAATTCCACCCTGATTGGTTATAACAATCAATAAATAACCTGCATCCTGCAATAATTTTAATCCTTCGAAAATGTGGGGAAGCAATTCAAAATCTTCCAACTTCTTGATATAATCACCAACTTCCTTATTTAAAACACCATCTCTGTCAAGAAATACAGCCTTCTTTTTCATAATCATTCTATTTGAGGGATTTCACCTCCTATTAATTTTACAATTAAGTTGCAAATAAGGAATAATCTTGAGAAAAACATGGAAATCAAACTTCGAATTATTCAGGATTTCATTTAAATCGGTGTCAATTCTTAAAAAACAGGAATTAATCTCGATTAAGAACAATTTAACATGGGCTGTATGTGGCTGATAATCCTGACAAAAGAAATTTTTTCGTTAAAAAGACTTCATTCTTAGCTTATTCGTTTGTCTAATTATTTTTGTTGAATTATTATTGAAAGCTTTGTCAAAGAAAATAGTCATCATACCAACATACAACGAGCGCGAGAATATTGAAGATATTCTTAGAGCCGTTTTTAGCCTGCACCAAAGTTTCGATGTTTTGGTTGTGGATGACAATTCACCTGATGGAACAGCTGAAATTGTTGGAAATCTTCAAAAAGAGTTCCATTTAAACCTGCATATCCTGAACCGTAAAGAAAAAAACGGTCTGGGTACAGCTTATATCGATGGATTTAAATGGTGCTTAAATCATGGTTATGAGTATATTTTTGAAATGGATGCGGATTTCTCTCACAATCCAAACGACTTACCAAAACTTTTTGAGGCCTGTGCAATGGGCGCTGATATGTCGATTGGCTCTCGTTACAAAACAGGTGTAAATGTTGTTAATTGGCCAATGAGCAGGGTAATGCTGAGTTATTTTGCATCTTCTTATGTAAGAATGATTACAGGATTGGATATTCATGATACCACAGCCGGATTCGTTTGTTATAGAGCTCATGTTTTAAACCACTTGGATTTAGATAAAATTAAATTCAGAGGTTATGCTTTTCAAATAGAAATGAAATTCACTACAGCAAAACATGGATTTAAAATAGAAGAAGTTCCGATTATCTTCACAGATAGAACCAAGGGTGAATCAAAAATATCAAGAGGTATTATTAAAGAGGCCGTTTGGGGTGTATTAAGTATGAAGATTAAAAGCTGGTTTAAATCTTATCCAAAATATTCGGCTTAGTTTATTCTTGAAGAATTGCTGCTCTTAAATGAGGGTAAATCCTTTTATTAAAATCAATCATAAGGTTGTTATAAGCTTCAATTCCTGCCCTTTCTTTAGTAATCTGATATCCTTTTATACCTTGTAAATTATCCTTAAACAATTCAGAATCTTTGGCTAAATCTTCTACAATTATCTGAAGTTCAATTCCTGATTGCAGCATACTGCCCCACATTACTCCCAAATCTTTAGTTGATGTAGAAATGCTAATCTTATAATCAGCATTGGCTTCATTTTTCACAAATGAACATCCTAAATCTCCCAATCTCTTTTTTAGAGCAGGTTCAATAATTTTTATTTGAAGAGGTTCACCTAGATTCAATTCATCACTTTTTATAAAAACTTTTATTGGTTGAACATCTATAACAATGCTTGCAGACGGCACATCCAAATTCATTAATAATTGACGAGTACTATTAAAAATACTATCAACTTTAATTAACCTATCTAAATCAGCTTTTATTTTATACAATTGAACACCTTGGTTACCAGAAACTTTACTTACTCCAAACACAGCATTTCCACCTGATTGAGTTTCGGCGCTTGTAGTAGCTTTTGTTCCTGATGCCTCAGCATAAAATTTTAATGGAAAACCATTGATTACTTTTTCATTTACAGATTTCGAACCGTACTTAACATTTACCTGAATTGGCTCAGGCAGTGCTTTAGCGATAATGGCTTTCAGCTTATCAGGACTGGCTTTAATTTGAACATGAATAAGCTGGTCTTGAAGCTGGTTAATTATTTCATTGATAAGAAATACCTGTTTACCCTTATAGTTGCCTTCAACCGATTCATTTAAAAATTGTTGAACAGCAACCAATGCTCTAACTCTGGCTCTAAATTGACTTACAAACTGGGTACCACTTTCCATCGCATCAGCATATTGCAAAAGTGAAATTGCTTTTGAAATGGCTTCATCGCGTTTTTTTCGACGTTGTGCTTCAAATTCCGATTTGCTTAATCTGTAATAAATCCAATACTGCTCTTTGTTTTCCCAGCTGCTTACTACTTCAAAATTCTCAACAGTTTCTGATGCAACTAATTTCACATCACTAAAATATTGCTGACTAAAATTTTGGTTGTTTTGGTATTGAGATAAGATAGAATTACTAGATACATTCACTTTTATTTCACCAAGTAAATCGTCTAAAGCATTTTTCTTTGCGATTTGCTGGTAATCATAAGGTCGTTGTGATTTAGAAACAAAACCAATACCTGTATAATAAAAACCATTTACCGGTCTTTGTTCAACCCAAGCAGGACGAACAACTTGTTCAGCCTGAGGTTTTACAGATTTGCATGAAACCAATATCAACAAACCAATCAAAATGGTAAATAAATTTTTCATTGCATGAATTTTTGTTTCTATTCTATCAAGTATAAAAAAAAATTGATGGAAGTTTCGTCCCATCAATTTTTTATAAAACCGGAGGCCGGTAAAGAACTAGTAACCTCTTTCTTTGGCTAATTTATCCATCTCAGCATTGAAGATTTCTTCAAATTTCTTTTTGTCGTAATCTTGCTCTAATTTCTTTTGGTTAGAAACTGATTTTTCGATTCCGTTTAAAACAACTTGTTTATTAGCTTCAATTGCAATCCAATAAGTATAAGTACCATTTGGCTCTTTAAACAACTTCTCTCCTATTACGGCAATATCAGTTAATTGTTGATTAGTAACTTCACGAGCCAATTCTTCAAACTTATTATTAAATTCCTGTTGGTTACCAATCTGACGTTGTTGAGTATATTGATCAGTTACTTTTTTAATAGTAGTTTGAATTAAACCTGCCATTTCAGATTTCGCATTTTGCATAGCAATCTTTTTCGAAGTCTGAAGGTCTACGCTATTTCCCGAACTTTTTGCACGGAAATTGTCTTTATCACTGTAATACTCTTTTGAACTAAAAGGCACTGTAATTTCAACGGCTCCAGTGCTTTTTTCAATAGGAGTAGCAACCTTTTTCGACTTGCATGAGCTTAAACTTAAAGCTAAAACTCCAATTAATAGGGCTGAACGTATCAAACCTTGTACAATCATTTTCATAACCTTTGTTATTTATGTTTATGTGTTAATCAAAAGAAATGCCAAAATGAAAACCAAACAAATAATTTCTAATATTTTTTAAAAAATATTATTTATTAGTCTCATTAACAGGAGAATGACATTCGGTTTCAATTTTAGATTCTACATTAATTTTAGGGCTTAAATAAGGAATTCCAAGATTTAGGCCCCGAACTATAAACAAACAACCAATTAAAATAGCCAGGTATGGAGTTAATTTACTTATTCTATTTCTTATGCCTGAAGATAGAAATTGTCCTATTACAGAAACCCCAAACATCATTGGAAGTGTACCCAAACCAAATAACATCATAAATATGGCTCCATGAAATACATCTTGTGTAGCGGTTGCACCAATTAAAGCGATGTAAACAAAACCACAAGGGAGCAATCCGTTTAATAAGCCAATTGCAAATAAGGAGGCCATGTTAGCTTTAGCAAAAAGACTTTTAAATAAATTATTTGAAAATAGCTTTAATGGATTGAAGCTTGAACCTGCTTTTGTAAACTTTGATAAAATGATACTTAAAATAATAAGTATCCCTGCTCCAATGCTCAAACTCTGTTGAATTCCTGCAAGCTTAAGTCCTAAACCAAAAGCTCCCAGGATAATTCCCAGGAGCATATAGGTAAAAATTCTACCGCTGTTGTAAATAAGTCTGCCAATATAAAAACCGATTCCCGAATTTCCTTTGCCGGGAAGTGCAAAGGCAATAGGCCCGCACATTCCTGCACAATGAAAACTACCAAATAAACCGGTTAAAAAAGCAGTAAGATACAACATCCTATTTTAGTTCAATTTCCTTTTCTGTTGAATATTGAGTGTTGTTTCTTGTCCAGTTTAAACTCAATTTCCATTTTCCTTTTTCATAAGAATTCATATCAACTTCAAAAATTGATAATGGATTTAAATCTATGGCAAATTCTTTATCCAACTTAGGGTTATTAGGCTTATACAATTTCAAGGTACCTTTAACTGTGGTACTATCTTCCATATTCACCACATTAATTTTTGAGTTTTCAAAATTTAATGCTGTAAAATTATCGGTGTTACCCGAAATATTAATTTCATCCTGGTATTTGATTCCCTTTTCATAATAGCCTTCTTCAACTAATGGCACATCAGTTTGTGAAATCCTAATCACCATAAACACCACAAATCCCATAAAACAAGCTG
>JBMLOK010000319.1:0-1046 GCA_049243005.1 Bacteroidia bacterium
ATATGTCCTTGTTTATCGATTGCACCCCATTTGCCTTTTAGTTTTACCGGACATAATCCTTCGTTGAAATAACTGGCTTCTTCGAAATAAGGTTGGTAGATATAATTGCCTTTTTCATCAACAAAAGCCCATTTGTTCATTTCTAAAACAGCAGCTCTTCCTTCTGCAAAAGGTCTTACATCATCAAATTTGGCTGGTATTGTTAGTTTGCCATCGGTATCAATAAAACCAAATTTACCTTTTACGGAAACGGCTGCCATTCCATTACTGAAAGCTTTTGCATATTCGAATTGTGGTTTGATAATTTCAACGCCATTGGTATCAATATAACCATAAGAACCAATATAATCTACCACAGCTAATCCTTCATTAAATACACTCATGTTCGAATAACGAGGTTCAATCAGGAATTTGCCGCTTAGGTTAATCAACCCAAATTTTTTGCCTTGTAAAACCCTTGCAACTGGTTCTATAAAATCATCGGCATCATCAAAAATGAAATCTGTTAAATAAGTTCCATCTTTTTTAATGTAGGTAAATGCATATCCTAAATTACTGATATCAACTCCAAATTTGTTTTGGTGGATATCTATCTTTTTTCCAACCCTAGCTAATCCATTATGAAAAGTGCCTGCATCATAAATCTCATCTCCAAGTTTGATGACAATTTTAGATTCATTATTGAGGTAGTAACGTTTGAATTTATAGTCCATCACCGAAACTAAACCTTCAGAATAATTACCAATAAACTGATATAAACCGGTATCGATAATTCGGTTTTCATTTTCGTCGATTACACAAGGCATTCTGTTTAAAGCAACAGTTGCATAACCTTCATTGAATTCACCGGCAATATCGAATTTGAAATCGATGATCATTTTGCCGGTTTCATCCATATAACCCCATTTCCCCTTTTTCTCGATTGGGAATAAAGTAGAAGCAAAAATAGTTTGGCTTAACAGTAATAATATGAATGCAAAGATTCCTTTATAGATAAGTTGAGTTTTCATTTGATGCGAATGTAATACCAATTGTAAATATTTTTA
>JBMLOK010000320.1:0-2500 GCA_049243005.1 Bacteroidia bacterium
GCTTTGCCTAATAAAGCAAGTTTAGCAGAAGTCTTTGCCATTTGCATCAAAGAGAAAGCGGCTTCCATCATACGTGCACCACCTGATTTGGAGATAATCATCAAAGGAATTTTGTTTTCTCTAGAATAATCGATGGCACGGGCAATTTTTTCACCAACCACACTACCCATACTTCCACCAATGAAACCGAAGTCCATACAAGCCACAACCAATTTTTGGTTTTCAGCAAGATTTCCTACAGCAACTTTCATGGCATCATCAAGACCACTTTTCTCTTGTGATTCTTTCAGACGTTTTGCGTATTCTTTAGTGTCTTTGAACTTTAATGGATCTGTAGGTTTGATATTGGAGAATAGTTCTTCAAAATCGGTTCCAAAAAGAATCGAAAAATATTCATCAGACCCAATTTTATCGTGATAAAGGCAATTCGGACAAACATAATTATTCTTCGCATGATCCTCAGCCAGAAGGTTTTTCTTACATCTACCACACTTATGCCAAAGCCCATCCGGAACGGATTTTTTCTCTGATGTAAGGGTTGTGATACCCTCTTTCATTCTAATATACCAACTCATTTTGAAATAGAAATAAGTTTCGAAATAAAAGGAAGCTGATAAATATACCAAGAGAAATAAATAAAATGACTGATATTCAGGGCAATAAGTGTGTTAATTTTTTGATTAAAAATTGTTAAGCTAAGTCAAATTCTTGCTTAATTTTTTATAAACCATTGAGTAAAAAGGCCATAAAAAAAGCCCCCAAAATTGGAGGCTTTTTAATAATAATATAAAAGCGATTAAGCGATAGTAACTGAATTATCTAAGTATACATCTTGAACAGCATTCAATAATGCAATACCTTCATTCATTGGTTTTTGGAAAGCTTTTCTACCCAAAATTAAACCTTGTCCACCTGCACGTTTGTTAACTACAGCAGTTGTAACTGCTTCTGCTAAATCTGAAGCACCTTTAGATTCACCACCTGAGTTGATTAAACCTTGACGACCCATGTAGCAATTCGCCACTTGGTAACGAGTTAAATCGATTGGGTGACTAGAAGAAAGTTCAGTATAAACTTTATCGTGAGTTTTACCAAAATTCAATGCAGTGTAACCACCATTGTTTGTAGGTAATTTTTGTTTGATGATATCAGCCTGGATAGTTACACCCAAATGATTTGCTTGTGAGCTTAAATCTGCAGAAGTATGGTAATCAACACCATCTTTTTTGAAAGCATTATTTCTAGTATAACACCAAAGGATGGTAGCCATTCCTAATTCATGTGCACGTTCGAAAGCAGCAGCAACTTCTTGAATTTGGCGGCCTGACTCTTCAGAACCAAAATAGATAGTAGCACCCACTGCAGTAGCACCTAAATTCCAAGCTTCATCAACCGAACCAAACATGATTTGGTCGTATTTGTTAGGGTAACTTAAGAATTCATTGTGGTTAATTTTAACAATGAAAGGAATTTTATGAGCATATTTTCTAGCGCAAGAAGCCAATACTCCATAAGTTGAAGCAACAGCATTACAACCGCCTTCGATAGCTAATTTAATGATATTTTCAGGGTCGAAATAAATTGGGTTTGGAGCAAAGGATGCACCTGCACTGTGCTCAATACCTTGGTCAACAGGTAAAATTGAAACATAACCAGTACCACCTAAACGGCCATGGCTATACAAATCTTCCAAGCTTCTAAGAACTTGAGGGTTACGATTACCGTTTACAAAAGAACGGTTAACGAAATCACCACCAGGAAGCATAATTAGATCTTTGCTAATTGTTTTGCAGTTGTGGTTTAATAGGAATTCGGCTTTATCGCCTAATAGTTCAGCAATTTTTGTCATATCACAGGTAATTAAGGAGTGGCAAACTTACACTTTTTTAAAAAAGATAGTAGGCAAATTTTTATGATTATGACTTCTTTTAAAAGAACTTATGTCATATTTTAGCCTCGAACATGAATATATCAGTAAAAAAGGTGCTTGAAAAATCTGAATTGGAGCAGGTTTGGGCAATTCGACATGAAGTTTTTGTAATCGGGCAAGATTGTCCGGAGGAACTTGAATGGGAATTTGAGGAAGAATCGGTTCATTTTATGGCGAAATTGAATGATGAACCATGTGGAACTGCCCGTTGGAGAAAAACAGAAAAGGGTTATAAGCTTGAAAGATTTGCTGTTTTAGAAAAATGCAGAGGTAATGGCGTAGCATCAGCCTTAATAAAAGCTGTGATAGCAGATTTACCTGAAGATGCCACATATGTTTATCTGCATGCACAGTTAGAAGCAGCAGGTTTATACGAAAAACATAATTTCAAGAGAGAAGGTGAGCATTTCTGGGAAGCCGGAATTGAACATGTGAAGATGAGGTTGGGGTAGGGAGAAAGACTATTATTATTCAGTTTGATATTTCATATTGAATTTAACTATTTTACTATCCTACAAACAAAAAAAGCACCAAGAATTTTATTTCTCAGTGCTTTTTGAATGATTATCA
>JBMLOK010000321.1:0-2609 GCA_049243005.1 Bacteroidia bacterium
GGAAAATGATAGCTTACAATCCTAAAGAGTGGTTCGGACTCATTTTCTATTTTCATAAAAGTGATACATTTAGAAGATTATTACCGCTCATCTTTGCTGTAGCGGTTTACTCCGCCATCATTGCCTATATCGAAATTGATGTGTTTAAACTACGTTTTCGTTCAACAGCCGCCTTACATTCTATTTTAGGTTTTGTGATATCAATTCTGTTGGTATTTAGAACCAATACGGCCTACGACCGCTGGTGGGAAGGAAGAAAACTATGGGGTCAGCTTGTTAACAATTCCAGAAGTTTTGCTTTGAAGGTAAAATCTGCAGGATTTAATGCTGAAACAACTGAACAATTGTTGAACTTAATTGGAATTTATCCTACTGTTTTAAAGAAACATTTGAGGAATGAAAAACATGATTCATTTCCTATAGAAGTTCATCAACCTAATTTTCTTTCTATGAAAATGCATGAGCATATTCAAGTACTCAGAAAAAATGGTGAACTCAACGATCAGTCTGTTTTGTTTCTGAACAATGAACTGGTTGCTTATTCTGATATTTGTGGTGCTTGTGAAAGAATTAAAAACACACCCATTCCTTTTGCATACAGCATGTTCCTTAAAAAATTCATTTTTGCTTATGTACTTACCATGCCTTATGGTTTCATCAATGAATTTGGCTATGGTGTGATTGCTGTTGTCAGTTTCACCTGTTATGTTTTAACCAGTATGGAATTGATTGCAGAAGACATAGAAAATCCATTTGGTTATGATGCCAATGATTTACCAACTGATAGCATTGCAGAAAACATCGAAAAAAATATCAAGGAAATCAAAGGATTTTAAAGCACCATTTCTTCAAATATTTTATTCAGGGCTTGTTTAGTTTCTTCACAAAAACCCGGATGAATTTTAGAACATTGTACAATGGTACTTCTGGTTGCAGTAAGCCACCTGAATCGCTCTGCAGGACCATATTCTCCTATAGGACCGGAATCTTTATCTCCATTGGCAATCATTTCAAAGGCTCTTAAGTTTTCTATGATTTGATTCACATCCGCTTTTGAATCGAGTACCAGTAATTTATCTGTATTCAATTCTATTTTAATGTCGATTGATTGTAATTGTTTGCAAAAAAGAATCACACCCACATTCATGAATTCCTCTCTTTCAACCCTTGGTACTACGCGGATTACAGCATATTCAAACAAATTATTTTTGTGCATCCAATACCTCCTTTACAAAAATATCTGCAAGTTGAATTCTGTTCATTAAATAGTTTCCATAAGCCAATCGCTGCTCTTCAACTGATGAATAAATCAAATCACTTTCCAACCAAACATCAGGAATTTGATTGATGATATCTGATATGATTTCCTTATTTAATAGTTGAGTTAATTCACCTGAAACTTTCTCAATCTGTTTTGCTTGTTTTAACAAAACATGATTTTTGATTAATGCAAAAGATTGTTTCGCCTTATCATCCCAAACATTTCCAGAATGATGAAAATACAAAGCCGCACCATGGTCGATGAGCCACAATTCATTCCTCCACATCAACATGTTTGTATTACGGGCAGTTCTGTCCATGTTCATCAAAAGAGCATCAAGCCAAACAATTTTCGAAGCACTTAATTCATCTAATTGTTTAACAACAGGATCGTAAGTAATGGCACCTGATAAATAATGCAAAGCCAGATTAAGACCGGTACTTGCTTTTAATAAATCCTGTATTTCTTCATCGGGTTCTGTCCTTCCGAAAGCTTCATCCAAATCAACAAAAACCAATTCTGGAACTTTTAAACCAATAACTCGTGCAATCTCTCCACCAATTAATTCGGCTATCAGTGCTTTGCTACCCTGACCTGCACCTTTGAATTTCACTACATAATTAAATCCATCATCAGCTTCTGCAATAGCGGGCATAGAACCTCCTTCACGTAAAGGCGTGATATAACGTGTAAGATGAACTCTTCTTAAAGGAACAGGAATTGTAGGCATGCTCCAAAGCTACAAAAGAAAGGCTTGTAAGAAAAGGGAATTGTAATAGCAGTAAAAATCAGGATTTGAACTAAATTAGCTTCAAATTTTAATGAAACAATCTTTGTTCAGCTATAAAAATCTACTCTTATTTTCAATCCTCCTATCACTATTTCTATTACCAGGAAGAGCTGATTCACAGGAGATCAATCAAAATAATAGTAAAGAAATTATTTTTCAGGAGAATGGTCTTTTCGGAGTTAAAAAGTCGAATGGAAAAACCCTGATTGCTCCCCTATTTAAAAAAATTAGCGCTTTGGAAGAAAGTACTTTTTTAGTCTTTTCTGATAGTATCAAACTCATCAACAAAAAAGGAAAAGTTATATTCAAACAACATATAAAATCTTATTCCATTTGTTCAAATGGTTTCATTTCTGTTAAAAATGAAAAATGGTTTTTAATCAACCTGAAGAAAAAGAAAGTAATATTTGAAAATTTGGATGATTCTATTCACTGGATAGGAAGAAAACGAAAAGCAGGAATCTTAAAAAGAAACAATGTTTATGCTTTGATTGATGATAAAGGAAAAATCAAAATTCCTTTTGAATATACATCTATTCAGGAAGCAGGTGAGAATTC
>JBMLOK010000322.1:0-7101 GCA_049243005.1 Bacteroidia bacterium
ACCGGTCACCTCTTGCCTGCCAGGCAAGCGCTCTAGCCAAATGAGCTAATCCCCCTTTTATTTAAGGTTAAACCTCGTTATTGCAAATAGAAACATTAAAAAAAAATGCTAATTGCGAAATTTGAAGGAACCAAACTTTAATATAGGGACATAAACGAAAAATACCGGATAAGAAACTTACCCAGTATCATTCATTTAAAATTTTATATTAAGCTTCTGCAAACGGTACTACCGATACAAAAGAACGATCGTTTGCTTTCTTTCTAAAAGCAACTTTTCCATCAACTAATGCAAATAAGGTATGATCTTTACCAATACCTACATTAAGACCTGGATGGTGTTTTGTTCCTCTTTGACGAACAATGATATTACCGGCAATTACACTTTGACCGCCAAATATTTTTACACCTAAACGTTTACTATGGGACTCACGGCCGTTTTTGGAACTACCTACCCCTTTTTTGTGTGCCATTTATTTTTACTCCTCGTGATTAAGCGTTAATTGAATCGATTTTGATTTTGGTTAAAGCCTGACGGTGACCGTTTTTCTTGCGGTAACCTTTACGGCGTTTTTTCTTGAATACAATCACTTTATCACCTTGTAAGTGAGAAAGTACGGTTGCATTGATTTTAGCTCCGGCTACACTAGGTGCACCGATTTTAATAGAACCATTGTTGTTTACCAACAATACATTACTGAGTTCAACGCTGGCGCCTTCAGCTTGTGGCATGCGATGCACGTACAAGGTTTGGTCTTTTTCAACTTTAAATTGTTGGCCAGCAATTTCAACTATTGCGAACATGTTACAAAAATTTTAGGACCGCAAAAATATGAAGATTAGCCTAAATAACAAGCAATTCTGAAAAAAATCCTAAGAATTACCTTCCCCGGCCCTGTAAAATTGTTAAAACAGTATAAATCAATATCCTTACATCTACGGCAATCGACCTATTTTCAATATATAAAATGTCGAATTTTAATCGTTCTACCATTTGTTCTACATTCTCTGCATAACCATATTTAACTTGTCCCCAAGATGTTATACCCGGTTTCACTCGGTGTAAATGCCTATAATGAGGTGCAATCTTAACTATTTGATCTACAAAAAACTTTCTCTCCGGCCGTGGCCCAACCAAACTCATCTCCCCTATTAAAACATTAAAAAACTGCGGAATTTCATCAATCCTGTATTTTCTCAAAATTCTACCTAAAGGAGTTATCCTTTTATCGTTATGGGATGATAATTGAGGTCCTAAATGTTCCGCATCAACAAACATGGTGCGGAATTTCAATATATGAAAGGGCTTTCCCTTTAAACCAAGTCGTATCTGTTTATAAAAAATGGGCCCTTTTGAACTAAAAGCAACTAGTCCGGCAACAATCAAGAAAAATGGAGAAAAAACAACCAAAACAAATAATGAAACAAATAAATCCATCAGCCTTTTAGCTACAATTTGCCATTGAGGCATCACATCGTGGTTGATTTCAATAAGCGCAGTTCCAATTACATTGTTCATTCTCACCTGACCGCTCATTAAATCAAACAAATCAGGAATGATTTTTAATGTAACCGGCTGGTCTTCTAAAACATTGGTAACTTTATTGATTTCGGCATGTTTCGAACTTTCAATTCCGATAATTACCTCTTCGATTTTATATTCCGCAATTCTTTTAGGTAAATCGGCATATGTGCCTAGCGAAGGAATGAGGTCTTTTAAAATATGGTCATCTGCATCACCATTATAACTCACAAAACCTTTAACTATAAAACCCTGGGTTAGATTGGGGTCGATTAGCTCTTTAACCAAATGAAGCGATTTTTCGTTGTTTCCAACCACAATTGTATTAAAACCAATTACTTTTTTCCTCAGTAAAATTTTAACATAATAAGCTTGAAACAATCGAATTATCGTAGTAAATCCAAAATGTAAAACAAATAAAGTAAGCGTACTTTTATAATACGATTGGTATGATTTTACTTCATCATCAATCAACAAAATAAAAAATAACAAAACAACACCAACTACGGTTATTGAAAAGGATTTTGAAATTTCATTAATACGAGATTTCCTCCAAACGTCTTTATAGTGGCCTGATAAAAAGTACAATACGAACCAATAAAAAGGCACAACCAATAAGGCTGTATAAAAATTCTTGTCTAATTCTAAAGGGATTTTATAGCCAAATTTATCTGGTTCGATAATAAATTTCCTGTAAGCAAAAAACAAAGTCCAGCTTAAAGCCGCTACAAAAGCGTCACTCAAAACAAAAAGACTCGTATGTAACTTACGTTTATTAATCAAGGTGTATTAGCTTCAAATTATCAATATAAACTTCAGGGTTGGCAATTGGAGCAGAAAGAATATTACTAAATCTAAGAAAAATTCTATACTCTGTTCCAGCTGGTCTCGACGAAATTTCAGATTCAAGGTCGAAATATAGTTTATTCCATGTATCTTTTTCCTTGAGCACAATCAATGGAACCTGTTCAACACTTCCATCTATTTCAGTTGCATAGATTCCAATGGTGAAAGGCACATTGTTTTTGTAATCAATTTCGAAAAACATGGGCGTAAATTTTGGTAACGATTTAAATACCTCTGAATAAATCTCCAAAATAGAGCCTTCTTGTTTTAATACAACTTTTCCTGAATATGAATCTTTATCCCAAGCTTTACTTCCTTTTTCTCTAATGATGGTATCACCAGCAAGTTTAAATGAAGGATTGTACTCAAACTGAACTCCATTTTTGTCGAAATCTTCCATGAATTTAAAAACACAATTATCTAAATAAGTGAAATTAGGAATAATTGTATCGGTTTGATTAACCTTTAAATCGACATTGGTTGTATAACTATTGAAAAGAGGGTAAATCATTCTTTCCTCTTCCTGACCTGACCTTCTAATGCCAGCTGAAATTCTTATTGGAGTATTACCACTTTTTTGGATTGGAATATCAGAAGGAATGCCAAAACTGCCTCGTATTTTTTCGTTTTCAAAAATCCAATAATCTTTGATATCGGCAGATGGAGCTCCTTCAGACTTATCTGCATTGGTTGTGAAGGTATACTGCTTGGCATATAAATAGGATGGCACAATTACTTCTTTGCTTTTGCAAGCAGAAAAAAATAAAATCCAGGTTAGCCCGATAATTACTAAAAGTTTGTATTGATTCATGAATCAGGAAAAAACGCTTTGCGGGCAAAAGTATTATCTTTTAGTGATATTTAACTTGTCAATTATTGCGTGTGCAACTTCAAGTGTTTCAAAATTATCGGAGTGAGTTCTAAGTTGAAGTGCATGATTATTAATTGATTGAGCAAAGTATTCGAGCTCTCTTTTAATCATATCAGGTGCTTTTTTTGATTTTGCAGTTTTTAATACTTGTTCCTGATTATCAGGCACACTGGAATTTAACATCGAAATTTTAAAAGTATCTAAATCAATACCAAATGTTTGATTTTTTTGAAAAAACCTGATTTTATTACCCTGTTCAGATTCAAAATTGCCACAAACCATATTAAATACACAACCATTTGCAAATTCAATCCTAACATTAATGAAATCTACCAAAGATGAATGTAAACAAGCTCCGGTGGCTCTCACACGCATCACTTTTGATTTTACCATATTCATCACCAATTCTAAATCAGTGATTAATAAATCAAAAACCAAATTTTCGGTACTATAATTAATTACATTGGCATCAAAGCGACTTGATTCAATATAAAAAGGCTGATCAACTAATCTTTTTAATAATTGGTAATTTGGATGAAATTTTTGGTGATGAGATACATACAATTGCACATTTGCTTCATCAGCCAGTTTATTTAATTCCTTTGCTTCATCAAGACTTTCACTTAAAACCTGTTTAACGAAAACATGTTTAAGGTTTCTGATGGCACTTGATGCATATTGATAATGTGTACCAACCGGAGATAAAATACTAATAGCATCTGCTCTTCTGATTAAGTCATTGAAATCATCGAAACGACTAATAGAACAAGTACTTTCCAGTATTCTGGAGCTTTCTTCATCATGATCATAAAAACCAATTAGATTAAACTCCTTGATTTCAAGAAGTTTTTCTATTTGCTTTTTGCTTTTTTCGTTGGCACCAACAACAGCGATTTTGATCATTTTGGGTTTTATCTCAAAACAAAAATATCTTTACTAAACTCTTTAATTGCGACATTGACAGATTAGATTTTAACAAGTGAGCATACGTTTATCAGATAAAATATACACTTCAAAGTGAAAATTCAGCTATTGTTAAAAATTCGGGACCAAAAATTAAACTTTGAAGGCTTTAATTCGTGGTATGATTGAATTGACGAAAGAGCAGGATACTTATAAAGATAAAGGAGCAAGAAAACGACTTATTGAGGAGCTCAAACAAAAAGGCATTATCGACAAATCAGTTCTTGATGTGATGTTAAAAATTCCTCGTCACTTATTCATTCACAAAGATTTCAGGTCGCATGCTTACCAAGACAAAGCCTTTCCAATTGGTAGCGGACAAACTATTTCACAACCTTATACAGTTGCATTTCAAACTCAAATTTTACATATAGAAAAAGGAGATAAAGTATTAGAAATTGGTACTGGTTCTGGTTACCAGGCTGCAGTATTAATAGAAATGGGCGTTAACTTGGTAACAATTGAAAGACAAGAAGCACTCTATCTTAAAACAAAAAAACTATTAACTGATTTAGGCATGAAAGCCAATTTTATATTGGGTGATGGCTCTTTAGGTAAATATGAAGATGGACCTTTTGATAAAATTATAGTTACTGCGGGCGCTCCCAAAGTGCCAATGGCTTTAGTAAATCAGTTAAAAATTGGAGGAATAATGATTATTCCTGTTGGCAATGAAGAGGAACAAATTATGCATTCATTAGTAAAAAAAGCTGATGGAGAAATTGAAGCAATTCCTTTAACAAAATTCAGATTTGTTCCTTTAATCGGTGAACAAGCTTGGTAAATTTAAGGGAATTTAAATAATTGTACCTTTCAGAATTGTAACACAATGATATATTTGTGTTAAATTATTAATTGTAGCCAACAATGAACAAACTTTTCAAAAAATCTATTTTACTATCTGCTTTTGCTTTAGCAAGTACATTTGCATTTGCCCAAAAACCGGGTGAAGGAGAAAAAACAGCCGAGGTGCTTTTAAACCTTCAAATTGGAGACAGTCCTATTAGTTATGGTTTAAATAGCAATGGTGGCGGTGCTCCTGCCGAAATTCGTTTACGTTATTTTTTATCTGATTTAGGCGCAGTACGTTTACGTCTTGGTCTTGGTGGTGGCTCAACTACTACAAATATTGCCGGTTCAGGTGTGGATGCAACTGTTAAAACAACAAATGGTTTTGGATTGGCATTTTTCCCTGGTTATGAAATGCATTTTGAAGGAACAAATAAACTTTCTCCTTATGTAGGTGCCCAATTAGGAATTACAATGCTGGGAGCTAAAACAATTGCAGTAACCAATGCTATCAACCCAACTCCTAAATTTGGTGATGTGATTGAAGGAAATAAATATGATGAGAAAACCGGTTCAACATTCGGATTTAGCGCAGGCTTAATGATGGGAGCTGATTATTATTTATTTGATGGAGTTTATATTGGTGGTGAATTTGGATTGGGCTTATTCAGCATGAGTAGTGTTGGTGAAGGTGAAATTAAAACTACTTTAAGTGGAGGTTCTCCTACAACAACCAAAATTTTAGGAAGTAATACAAACTCTTATTTTGGAGCTTCAGCAGGTGGAGTGCGTTTAGGAATTAAATTTTAATAAAACAGTTTCAATATAAAAAAAGCCGGAAGTGATTCCGGCTTTTTTATTTAGTATTTTTTTGAACTCAACCATTTTTTAGTCTGTTTTACCAAATCATCATGATTGATAAAACTTTCTTCAGATTCGAGCAAACTTTTATCTAATACTTGTTTAATAATGGGATTTAAATTATTTCTGGTATCAACTTTAAGCCCTAGCTTTGATAAAACCAACAGTGCTTTTTTTCCCAATTCAGTATTGTCACCATTTCGATTGTGTGAATCATATTCTAAATTTAAACTTCTTAGAAAAGAAAAACAATAAAAGATGAGTTCTAATTTTATCAAAAAATAAACGCATGTCAAACTCTAACATCTATAATGCTGCACTTTAATTTATTATTCCTGATTCCTTCTCATACTTCTTTCAACATCTCTTTCTTTGATACTTTCTCTTTTGTCAAAAGCTTTTTTACCTTGAGCTAAAGCAATCTCTAACTTCAAAAAACCTCTTTCAGATTCAAATAGTTTAATTGGAACTATTGAAAATCCTTTTTCTTTTGATTTGAATTGAAGCTTGGATAATTCTGCTTTTTTCAACAAAAGTTTTCTCACTCTTAATGTTTCGTGATTATTGTATGAACCTTGTTTGAAGGTTCCGATATTCATGCCACGCACATACAATTCATCGTTTTTAAAGAAACAAAATGCTTCATTTAAATTCACGTTTCCAAGTCTAGTAGATTTCACTTCTGTACCTGTAAGCTGAATGCCTGCAGTATATTTCTGAAGGATATGAAATTCAAACGAAGCCTTCTTATTGACTATATTTACTCCTGTTGTTTTACTCACTGTCTTGTTTAATTTTTTCGAACAATTGTTCTAATCTTTCTTTCTTCAAAATTTTTTGTCCTTGTTCTCCGCTTGCTACCAATCGCTCTCCAACCCTGGCTTCGTAGGTGCAAATGATTTCATTTTTTTGAATTGATTTCACCTTTGCAGTAAAATCAACCTTCGAACCTATATAAGCAGGAGAATGATGCTGGATAGAAAGAAAAGTACCAATTCCTTCCTCCCCTTCTTCTTTCATTTCGAGAACAAATAACCTGCAACACCATTCAGCATCTCTTCCCAAAGCAAAAGTTGCATAAACCGGATGCACTTCACCACTATCGAAACTCGCGGTATCACTTGTTTGAACTGTTATCGTAAATATCTTTTCATCTCCTATTTCAAAAGGACAAATCATGGGGCAAATATAGGATTGAAAATAGGTTTCTTTTGAAAACTAAAAAATGAAAATGAAATTAGTTTGAAAAC
>JBMLOK010000323.1:0-2094 GCA_049243005.1 Bacteroidia bacterium
TAACATCAAATATAATTGCCAAATGAACACGAACAAGCAAATGAGAAATTTAGTTTACTTTCTTTCACTTTTTTTATTGTCGATTTCGGCAATAGCACAAAAAAAAGCGCCTGAAAATTGGCAGAATTTAGACCCTACTACTGATAAAATCTGGGGAGTGAGCACCGAGAAGGCTTATAAAGAATTACTTCAGGGAAAAGGTTCTCGTCCGGTTGTTGTTGCCGTTATTGATGGTGGAACCGATTTTAAACATGAAGATTTAATTTTAAACATCTGGAGAAACCAAAATGAGGTTGAAGATAGCAAGTTTGATGAAGACAGAAATGGTTATACTGATGATATCTATGGTTGGAATTTTATAGGTGGCCCGGAGCAAAACATTGAATTCGATACCTATGAATTTACCCGCACCTACAAAAAATACAAAGCTATTTTTGAAGATGAAGGTTCAGCAAACGACAAAAAAACACCTGAGCTAAAAAAATTATATGATGATGCAGAGCTGCAATATTTAAATAAAAGTAAAAACATGAATGGTAGCAAAAAAGGATTTGATACCTTGATGGCAACCATGGAAATTATTAGAAAAAAAGCTGGTTCTCTTGATCCATCAATAGAATCACTAAAACCTATAAAAGCAAATGGCCGACTTGAAAAAATAAGTTTGATGTTATTAAAACAAGTAGCAAAAACTGGTGGAAGAAACAATTCTCCAATCCAAAAACAATTGGATGATGCAACAAGCTACTTTAAAAACATGGTTGAATATCATTTGAATTTAGATTTCGAACCAAGACCAACTGTGGGTGATGATTACGAAAATGTTAAAGAAAGTCGTTATGGAAACAATAGAATTTCAGGTCCAAAAGCCGATCATGGAACCCATGTTTCCGGAATTATTGCAGCCAATAGAAAAAACGAACTAGGTATTAAAGGTATTTGTGAAAATGCAAAAATCATGACATTAAGAGCAGTACCTGATGGTGATGAAAGAGACAAAGACATTGCAAACTCAATTCGTTATGCTGTTGATAATGGTGCTAAAGTAATCAATATGAGTTTTGGAAAATCAATTTCTCCTGATAAAAAAGCAGTTGATGATGCGGTTAAATATGCATTATCAAAAGATGTTTTGTTAATACATGCAGCAGGTAATGATTCGAAAAACCTCGAAACTGAGAAGAATTTTCCATCAGCAAAATTTGAAGGATTAGATTATACAGCACCTAACTGGATTGAAGTTGGTGCATCATCATGGGAAACAGGCAAAAAGTTAACTGCAAGTTTTTCTAATTATGGAAAAAATACTGTTGATTTATTTGCACCTGGTGTAGACATCAAATCGACAATGCCTGATAATAAATATGAAGCCATGAGTGGAACAAGCATGGCAGCACCTGTTGTTGCTGGAGTTGCAGCTTTGGTTAGATCATATTATCCGATGCTTACTGCAGTTCAGGTGAAAAAAATTCTTGAAAAATCAGCAGTTCCTTATACCAAAAAAGTAAGAATCCCAGGTAGTAAAAAGAAAACCAAACTGAATGAACTATGCAAAACAGGAGCTATTGTTAATGCCTATGAAGCATTAAAATTAGCTGATTTGGTAGCAAACGGAAAGGTTAGTTTGTAATGATAAATTATCTTAAAGTTGTTGCCATAACTGGCATTGGTTTCTTTGTTGTATTGATGGTACTATCCTACTTTATCAGCAAAGAAGAAATTACCATGGATTTACTAAAAGAAAGTGGTATTAAAAGTATTGCATTTGCATTTATATTTGGAACCTTCAGGTTTATGAGAACAAAAAAGCAAAATGAGTTAAACGATAAAAATTAGTCTTAAACTCAAGCATTTTTATACTAAGTAGAATAGCCATTTCAGAAAAATGAAATGGCTATTCTGTTTTATATTCAATGATTTTATTTAAAAAGAAAACCTTTTCTTTGGATGTTTAAACAAATTGAAAAAGTCTATTTTTTATTTTCTGCTTTTTGTGATTACCATTCCTTTGCCTTGTGCTTACCTGGCTTTGATGGTGAAAAAGCATTTTATAAAATTAGAAGTAATACTTGAATTAGGTAAAAAAGATAAGTC
>JBMLOK010000323.1:2194-3611 GCA_049243005.1 Bacteroidia bacterium
TATAACAATCCTATTGCTTTAATAGATTTTCCGCCTCCGAAAGTTTAAGATATATTAGTTTTTCAAGCCCAAATTATTTTAAATCTTTTTGTAATAAGTTTGCTTAAACAAGCTTGTTACTTCATTTATTTTCTTAGAAAATGAAAAAAACAATCATAGCTATTTGGCTAAGTATGTGGCTTGGATTGTGTTTGGCTCAGACTGTAAAAATCACAGATAGTCAAACAGGAATTCCATTAAAAAACGTCATCATTACACATACAGACAAATCATTAAAAATAATAAGTAATGAAAAAGGGGAAGCAGATATTTCTCCTTTTAAAGACTTGAATGAAATCAATTTTAGATTAATCTCCCATGCTCCAATAACAACAAGTTTCAAAAAACTTTTTGAAGATGGATTTAAACTTCAATTGGTTTCAAAATCCATGTCACTCAATGAACTGGTATTCTCTGCAAGCAAATGGAATCAGAAAAAAGAAGAAATTCCTGCTCAAATAAGCATCTTAACTCAAAAGGAACTTGAACTGCAAAATCCTCAAACTGCTGCCGATTTATTGGGTACAAGCGGTAAGGTTTTTATTCAGAAAAGTCAACAAGGCGGCGGTAGTCCTATGATTAGAGGATTTGCAACAAACAGACTATTGTATGCTGTTGATGGAGTTCGAATGAATACTGCCATTTTTAGGGCAGGAAACATTCAAAATGTAATTTCACTCGACCCATTCGCCATAGAAAAAACTGAGGTTTTATTTGGCCCAGGTTCTGTTATTTATGGAAGTGATGCGATTGGAGGAGTAATGAGCTTTCAAACCTTAAGTCCTGAATTTTCAAGTAAAGAAAAGCCATTGATTAAAGGCAATGCATTCAGCAGAGTATCTACTGCGAATTCTGAACAAACCATTCATTTTGATATAACTTTAGGATTTAAAAAATGGGCTTTCTTAAGTAGCTTTTCGAACAATCAGTTTGGTGATTTAAAAATGGGTTCTGATGGTCCAGATGAATATCTGAGAAACAATTTTGTTCAAAGAGTTGATGGTTTGGATAGAATTGTTGCCAATGAAAATCCATTGATTCAAAAACCCACTGCATACAATCAAGTGAATTTAATGCAGAAAGTCAAGTTTAAAGCTTCAGAAAACCTCCAGTTTGAATATGGATTTCATTATTCAGTAAGTAGCGAATATTCAAGGTACGACAGGCTTATCCGATACAAAAACGGAATACCAAGGTCTGGTGAATGGAATTATGGTCCTCAAAAATGGATCATGAATATTCTGAGTATCAATCACAATAAAAAAACAAGGTTTTATGAGCAATTCAGCTTAAAGGCAGCGCTTCAAAATTTTGAAGAAAGTCGAATAGATAGAGACTTTAATCAAGCAACAAGACGTATTAGAATTGAAAAAGTAGA
>JBMLOK010000324.1:0-2009 GCA_049243005.1 Bacteroidia bacterium
AAAATCTGGGATTTAGGTTTGACATTACCTGATCCAAATCTTCGTAAAAATGAAGAAACAGGTAAATGGGATTATACTGAGCCGGATTGGGATGAGTTCAAAAGAGTAATCAATGGCGATGGTCCTTGTAATGCAGAAAGACTTGCTGTTAGAAGAAATGCTGAAGAACGCGGCCGTTGGGTACGTGAAGCTTTAAAAGCAAATCAGTCTGCTTATGTTGTTCCATTAGCTTAAACCTTTAAAGACCAAACTTATGATTAACTCACTCGACCCCCGCATTACCAGGGCTCAGATAGAAGAGAACAATACCATCGCTCCTTTGGATACTTTAGACCAATGGGAAACCTATGAAGTATTTCACCAAAAACGTCGTGGCGACCAACACATACATGTTGGAATTGTACATGCTGCAAATCCTGAAATGGCCTTGATCTTCGGCAAAGAACAGTATGGCAGAAGAGGTGTAAGTGTAAATATTTGGGTTGTTAAAACCAGCAATGTTTTTGCTTCTGATTATGATGATTCAGACATTTTTGAAACCGTTCCTGAAAAGCAATACCGCGAAGCAGGAGGTTATAAAGTGATGGAGAAAATCAACAAATACAAAAAAGAAAAAGCACTTTAATCATCAATCAAAATTATGGAAGCAGTAAAAGAATTATTGTATAAAATGGCTGATGATTTATTGATCTTTGGTCATAGAAATAGTGAATGGACAGGTTTAGGTCCGATTTTAGAAGAAGACATAGCTTTCTCATCAATGGCACAAGATAAAATTGGTCATGCACAAGCGATGTACCAGATTTTACATGAACTTGGTGAGCAAGATCCTGATACAATTGCATTCACAAGAGAAGCATCTAAATTTCACAATTGTCAGTTGGTTGAATTGCCAAATGGCGAATATGATTTCAGTATGGTTCGTCATTTTTTATTCGACCATGCCGATCAACAAAGATTTGAAATGTTGGCTAACAGCAGTTTCGAACCTTTAGCAAAAGTGGCTAGAAAAATCAAAGGTGAAATTAAATACCATGTTTTTCATGGCGATACCTGGATGGTTAAATTAAGTAATGCAACTGAGGTAAGTAAAGCACGCATGCAATCGGCATTAAACGAATCTTGGAACTATGCTTTGGGTATTTTTGAACCAGGTGATTTTGAAAAAGAATTAGCTGATTCAGGTGTATTTGAAGGTGAAGCTGCTTTGCAAGCAAGATGGTTGGCTAAAATTACTCCTATTATTGAAAAAGCCGGATTAAGAATTCCTGCGGAATCAAGCTGGGAGCCTGTTTATGGTGGACGTAAAGCTTATCATTCAGATTATTTGGCACCACTAGTTGAAGAAATGAGTGAAGTGTTTAGAGTAGATCCTTCGGCAGAATGGTAGTTATTTTAAATAGCACCTCGGCTTTAGCCAGGTGATATTATAAAAAATGGCCCGCTTGCGGGCCATTTTTGTTTTAGTCTATACCAAATTTCTTTTTGTACTTTTCATACAATTCAACTTGCTGATTTCTTAAGTCGATTTCTTCACCCATGATAAAAGCTTGAATTACATTGCTTGTTTTCATGTCAAGAATATCTCCTTCACTAATCACAAGACTTGCATCTTTTCCTTTTTCCAATGTTCCGATTCTATTATCGATGCCAACAATTTTTGCTGCATTTTCTGTTACCAATTGTAATGCTTGTTCTTTGCTAAGTCCATAAGCAGCGCAGGTTCCGGCATTAAATATTACGTTTCTCGATTCCCAGCTACCTGCCTGACTAATTGCAACCAATATTCCTTTTTCTACCAACTGAGCTGCGGTTTTGTATGGTTGATCATAATCTTCAGAAGCATGTGCAGGCAAACGATGAACATTTCCAAGAATAACAGGAATCTTATGTTGAACAATTAAATCACTAATTTTATAGGCATCATCAGCTCCTACCAAAACCATTTTAATTAAAGGGTAATTTTCCTTGAAAAACTGTATGGCTGAAACCAATCCTTTTGAATGATT
>JBMLOK010000325.1:0-1081 GCA_049243005.1 Bacteroidia bacterium
ATTCTTTGTATATAATTTTAATTTAGATAACATATTCTTTGATTTAAGAAACTAAAGTCTCTATGAATTTTTGAGTCACATTTGAAATTTCAAAGTTCTTCATTTTTTGGACAGCCGATTCTGAAAACTGCTTTTGTAATGCCACATCGTTCAATAAAACTTGCAATTGAGTGGTATAATATTCATATTCATCAACAGGCATTAAGAATCCATTTATTTTGTCGTCAATTAATTCTGCAGGACCTGTTATACAATCAAAACTAATAGCGGCCAATCCGTAAGCCATGGCTTCACCTAATGCATTTGGAAAACCTTCAGAAGTTGATGTAAATGCAAATACTTTAGCTGTTTGGTATAATTTCAAAACATCTTTCCTATGTCCAAGTAATTTTACTCTGTTTTGAAGTCCTAGTTGGTTTACCATTTCTTGTAATTGTTTGGCTTTAGGTCCATCACCAACAAAATGCAATTCCCATGAATGATCTATTGAATCTTTAATCTGATTGAAAAAAGTTAATAATAAATCTTGGTTCTTTTTACCACCTATTGAGCCAACATTTAAAATGATATTTTTTCTGTCTTCAAAGGATGGCAATGATTCAGGCAAATCAAAAGGATTAGGCACAACAACGAGATTAGAACCTTTGTATTTTTTAGCCATCAATTTGATAGCCAATTGCGTTTGCACATGAACCGTTTTACAAAAACGATAAAAGATTGGATTAAAAAACCCTCTGAAACCAACTAAACTTGATAGAGGTGAAGCCCTATTTGAAACATGAAGTTTGATTCCTAAAAACAAACAAGAAAAAACCACAAATGAATTATAACGTTCTCCAAAGCTAATCAGATGATCTGGTTTAATTTTCTTCACTTCAGCTCTGACAAAGCTTGAAGACAAAACAGAATTCATCAATCTATTTGATGAAAACTCTCTTTTCTCTGGTTGTATGAGCAAAACTTTAGAAGAAATTTCATACATGATTGGCTGACGAGTCATCAATAAAATTGATATCTCTAAATCATCTCTTTCAGCCAATTGATTAGCCAAAACAGAAACTACTCTTTCTAATCCGCCACC
>JBMLOK010000326.1:0-4032 GCA_049243005.1 Bacteroidia bacterium
TGTAAATTGGTTAAAAAATAAAACTCCTCTTAAATAGTTTTATTTTTAATATTCCGTCACAACATATAAAAAATTCATCAAACCGCAAATACAAAACTCCTTAATTATTAATTATTTAATGTGAAACTCAATAAAATCAAATGAAATCACTTTTAAATATTTCTTCAAATTAGAAAAAAATATTGCTTCCCTTTAACTTTTGGTAACAATTTGCTAAAGTATTTCAGAACGTAAAATTGAGGTCTAATAAAACCTTATAAAAAAATCACTGCGAGCGGCAAAAGCAATTACATAAAGGTTTAAAAATGTCTTAAACCATTCCCTTGAATAATCTTCCTAAATTTAAAGAGTTGTGCCTGTCTGATTTAATATCAACCAAAAAATAACCCATTTACTTATTAAAATAAAGGCTTGATAATAAATAAAAGGCACATATCATCAATCAATCGAATTGCTTTTTATGATTTAGAAATTGGTTGTGTAAGCAGTTGAATTAAACCCAATGCATAAGTTAAAAGTTAATTTCTTATGATTTAATCTCCCAAACTACTTCAATTCCACAACCTGCGATTTGTTGCTAATGGTTTTTATGATTTCGTCGAATTCGTTGGCTGATGTTAGGATGTATTGCAATAAGGTTTTTAGGTCATCAGGGATTTCGTCTTCGATTTTTAATAGGTTAATGAGTCCCATGATGCGGGCTAAGGGTGCTCTTACTATATGTGATTGTATCCAGGCAATTTCTTGTAATTGTTTGTTTTGTGCTTCAATGGCTTTTATATGAATCATGCGTTCAGATATGTCTTGTGAGGCACCAATGATTCTGATGGCTGTGCCTTGTTCATCCCTAACGATATAACCTTTACTGTTTACATAAGAAAATTGTCCTATTGTATTTAACATACGGTATTCATGCTCCCAGAAATGGGTTTGTGGGTTGTTTAATGCCATTTGTTGGGTGCGGGTAAATTCATTTAAATCTTCCGGATGAATCAGGTTTATCCAATCGGATTGTGTTTGTAAAAAGGGTGTGATCAGCGATTTTTCAGAGTCATTACCTGATAGGATTAATCGACCTGAAACCAAATCTAAATCCCAGATGGTATCATGTGTGGCTTTGGAAATTAAATTGTATCGGTTATTACTTTCTTCTAAAGCTAATTGAGCCATTTTGCTTTCGGTAATATCCATTTTAATGGCCATGTAATTTTTAATGATACCCTTCTTATCAATAACCGGTGCTATTGTAGCCGACTCCCAAAATAAATTACCATTTTTACTTTTGTTTTGGAATTCACCAGTCCATTTTTTACCGGAGCTAATGGTTTTCCATAATTTTTTGTATTCCAAAGGATCGGTTTTACCAGATTTTAAAATTCGTGGATTTTGTCCAATAGCCTCCTCAATAGTATAACCTGTGGTTTTAGTAAAGGTAGGGTTGGCATATTGAATCTTTCCATCTAAATCGGTAATGACAATGGTAACCGGACTTTGTTCAACGGCCTCAGATAATTGCAGTAACTTTTCCTCTGCTTTAATTCTGAAAGTGATATCGGTATTAAATCCATACCAGGTAACGCTGCCATCGGGGAGAAGCTCTGGGTTTGATTTTGAATAAATCCATTGTACCTCTTTACCGGGAATTTGTACACGAAACTCACATTTGAAAATCGATAAGTTTTTAGCGGAATCTTCAATGCTATCAATCACTCTTTCCATGTCATCAGGATGAATCACTTTAGCAATAGGTTCAAAATTATCAATAACATCCTCTGGGTTACAACCAAAGATATTTTTGATACCTTGAGAAGCAATGGGTACAAAATAAGTTCCATCAGGACGTCTGGTGAACTGATAAATTAAATCGGAAACATTAAATGATAGCTTTTGAAACTCAATATCTTTTTGTCGCACTTTGGCTTCAGCTAAAACCCTTTTTGTAATATCTCTTAATGACCAAACTCTTCCAATCGTTTCATTGGCTAAAATCAAAGGTTGGGTATGGTGTTCAATGGTTTTTCCATTTTTAAATTTGATGGTTTCAATTTTAACTTCATTAGAAGAATAGGATGATTCAACCTCTTTTCTAAAATTAAGTCCATCTTCAATATGTTCTGAAACAAAATTGAGAAGATCGAAATCTCTACCATTATGGATGATTGATTTTGGGATATTGGTTATCTCAGAAAATTTGTCGTTGGCATATAATACCTTACCATCTAAGCTTACAGCCAAAATTCCGTCGTTTGTAGATTGTAAAACAGCTTGAAAATACATTTGACTTTTGGCCAATTCAATTTCTTGGTCTTTACGTTCTGTAATATCTAAATAGGTTCCAATCACACCATTAATTTCACCTTTGGTATTTAACAATGGAATTTTGTTTGTGAGTAAGGTGATAGTTTTGCCATCAGGTGTAGTTTGCGGTTCTTCGATATTTAATTTTGATAGTCCATTTTTAATAATCAAAGAATCATCGCTTTGGTAAAGTTCAGCCTGGTCCTTCCAACCCATATCAAAATCATTCTTTCCAATGATATCTGTTGCAGAATTAAAACCGGCATCTTTAGCAAAATTATTGTTACAGCCGAGGTAATTTAAATCTTTGTCTTTCCAGAAAACCCTAACGTTTATAGAGTTTAAAACACCTTCTAAAACCTGCAGGTATTCAAGTTCTTTTTCCTTTAATATTTTTCTTTCAGTAATATCATATAATATAATTAGTTGGTTCTTTTCATTGGAATCACCAAGCCAGGAAGTACTAATTAGGATAGATTTTTTATCGCCATTTTTACAAGTAATTTCAAATTCCATGGAAGGAATATGTACACCGGTTTTTTTAAATTCATCTAATTTTTCATTCCATAATCTGCTGGTTTCTTCTCTATAAACAGGGTCAGGATAGGCATAATTAAACCAATCATGTATAGTAGGAATATCTTTTTTATTATAACCAAAAACCTTGGTGAAAGCAGAGTTTAAAAAAGTAATTTGTCCATTGTTATCATTAATAGCCATTGGAACGGGGGTAGATTCAATTACACCTTTCCATTTATTTTCAATTTCCAGGATTTGTTCTATCTGATGAACTTGTTCGGTAATATCACTTATAATTCCAAAAATATGGTTACTCTCTTTGTTGTAATCAGCTTTTGAATGAATGATTAAAATGGCATTATCTGATTTTCTTTTTATTTTATAAGTGACATCAAAGGTTTTGTTATCGGTTATAAGATCTTTAAGTGCATTGTCAAGTAATTCGTTGTACTCCGGTAATCGAGCGCTTCTAACATCCTCTATAGTTATAATTTGTTGGTCGATACCATAAATCCTTCTTGCACCTTCCGAGCCGCTGAAAGTATTTGAATTTAGGTTTAAATTCCAATAACCAATATTGGCAATCAGTTCAGTTTTTTGCAGGAGTAATTCATGCGTTTTTAATTCCTTTTCAGCGATTTCTCGCTTGCTAATTTGTTCAGCCAATTCCTGAAGCAACAAATTTCTTTCTTCCTCAAAAAACGTTTTTTCACTTTCCATAATTCCGAAATTTGAATTAACAACAATGAAGACTTTAATTCAATGGCAAATTGGGCATTAAATCTTGCATTTTAAATGACGAAAGTCTGCTTTTCGGAGAGAGTGGGAATGAGTGTGAGTTTGAGTGTGAGTGAGAATGTGTGTGGATGTGAGTGTGGGTGTGGGTGTGAGTGTGAGTGTGAGTGCGGAGGTGGACAATATAATGTACCTGAAAGCACATTAGATTTGAGATATTGAATTATTGGTTTTAATGAGGTTGATTCAAGGAGGAAGCATTGTTTTTAGGTAAAGAAGCAGGTGTAAATCAATCCTAATTTATTTTCGAAATATAGTTTAGAATTCGAAACATGGTTTTTTCTGTAAATTCATAAAACCCAGAATGGGTGACATGATTATAGAAAATAAAATACGGAGCGACAGCCTCCCCCCAAACTCGTCAATGCGGACCAAAGGTCCGCGTTGACGAGTTTGGGGGGATTTGATTTACAGCATTTT
>JBMLOK010000327.1:0-1061 GCA_049243005.1 Bacteroidia bacterium
TGAAAGGGAGTAGGTGCAGATAAAACGGCAGTGATAACAATATTTGCTAAGAATATTAAACCGATATAATTCCAAAGTAGCAAGTATTTAGAAGATTTGATTTTGTTTTTTGAAACCAGATATATCACTAAAAGCGAACTTATACCAATCAAAATATCAAGATTGGTTCCTTCAAATGTCATGAGTTTTGGAATCGCATTTTGTAAGAATAAACCAAATAAACAAAGCTCTACTAAAATACGAACCGGGTGTATCCAAAGGAATTTTTCATCATCGATTTTGTTTCTGATTTCAATCCCTTTTTTATGAAAGAACAGGAATAATATAACCAAAGCATTTGGTCCGATGAGCAATAGAAATCTGGGTGGTAATACCATTGTTTCTTCATAAAATCCGGTACTTGTAACAAATAATTGGATGGTGGTCCAAAAGAGTAAAATTGGAAATGCCCACTTAATTTTACTTAAAGCAAAATAGCAAACAATCAGACTATAAATTATACAAACAAAAAAGAGGGGAGTGGTAAAGTTGATGAAGGTTTCCATGATTTAATTTTGAGCAAAGTAAGTTACTTCATTTTTTAATCTACTTTACAAATGGCAAGAAATGGAAGTTTTTTAGTATTCATCTTCATCCTGTTCAGGTTCAAAATTTCTCCTGAATCCAATTATTCTGTCTGATTCTCCAATTTTTTCTTTGATGCCTGAAAAGTCTATTTCATTCAATAACTGAATTTTTGATTTTAATTCTTCTTCACTCAATAATTTAATTTTATATAGCCAAATTAAATCATTGTACTGCTGCTCATATGGTATGAAATCATTTAATGAAGTATATTTTTCAATTAGATATAACTTTCTTTTTTCATGTATTAAGTTGATAAAATTATCAACCTTCTTTCGGTCTCTGGAAGAGCCTATAAAATCAATTCCTGAAATACTATTATGGTTTAATAAAGTAAAAGTATTCTTTCTGGTTAAAATGAAAACCAAGTAAAAGATAGAACTAGAAACAAAATGGAAAACTTCAGCACCATTGCCAACTTTACCACCATTCATTCT
>JBMLOK010000328.1:0-1154 GCA_049243005.1 Bacteroidia bacterium
TTTTTTAATTGTTCAATTTCATTATTATTAAAAAACAATGGAGATTGATTAAACTGATAAAATACAAATAACAAAACGCCAATAAACAAAATAGCAAATTGCATGGGCACTTTTATGATACCATTCATAAGTAAACCCATTCTGCTTTCTTTCAAATCCTTTGCAGAAATATACCTCGAAACTTGTGATTGGTCGGTACCAAAATAACTCAATGCCAAAAACATCCCTCCTATTAAACCGCTCCAGAGATTGTATTTATTACTCATATCGAATTCTAAATCGATGATGTTCATCTTTCCTAACTTACCTGCAATTTTTGTTGCATCAATCATAGACACATCTGGTGGTAAGAGTTTCACAATCATAAAACCGGCCAAAAACATCCCGATAAATATTATCGACATTTGTTGCAAATGCGTATAACTAACTGCTTTTGAACCTCCTGCAACGGTGTATACAATCACAATTCCACCGATGAATAAATTGGTCCAATAAATATTCCATCCCAATAAAGCAGATAAAATCAAAGCCGGAGCATAAAGTGTTAATCCCGAAGCCAATCCTCTTTGTGTCAGAAAAAGAAAGGAAGTAAGAACCCGGGTTTTTAAATCAAACCTTGTTTCCAAAAACTCATAGGCTGTATAAACCTTAAGCTTGTGGTAAATGGGAAGGAAAGCCACACTTAAGATAATCATCGCTAAAGGCAAACCGAAATAATACTGAACAAACCGCATTCCATCGGTATAAGCTTGCCCGGGACCGGAAAGAAAGGTAATTGCACTGGCTTGTGTTGCCATGATTGACAAACCAACCATAAACCAAGGCATGCTGTTATCGCCTTTTAAATAATCCTGTATGTTTTTTTGTCCTCGACTTTTATAAATACCATAGGAAGCAATAAAAACAAGTGAACCTACTAATACAAACCAATCTAATAAACTCATTGAAGTGAAATCGTTAAATAGTAATAAAGTAGAATTTGAGCAAACAAGAAAAGGAAGACTATGATATAGAGCCTGTTCCAATTTGTTTCTGAAGTTGAATTAATACCATTTTTCATGTTAGAAGTCCTTTTATAAAAAAAGCTATGAGATAAGGATAACATCAAATATAATTGCCAAATGAACACGAACAAGCAAATGAGAAATTTAGTT
>JBMLOK010000329.1:0-1058 GCA_049243005.1 Bacteroidia bacterium
AAATAACGCTGACAAACAGGTAAGCCAAATTGTGCCAATATCTCTTCTTCCAGGGCTATGATTTCTTCAAACAACAAACCATTGAATTCAGGTCCACCTGCCGCTCGCAGCAATTGCTGGTTCTTGGCAAGCGAGTACATATTCAGTTTTAAAAGATTATAATTCATGGCAGATCTCCTCATGTATTAGGTCAAAAAAATTGCTCATCGTTATATGCCCGTATTGTACTTTGTAAACTTCTAAATCAACAAATTTAATTTGTGAAAAATCGCGGTATTGTTCAACAAAAGATTGGATGTTTTTCCTTTCATTTTTTCGCTCAAATTCAAAGGGCAAAAACACAATGGCTTTGAAAGGAATATCAGCATCTAATAATTCCTGCAACAAGGTTTTCATTAAAAATGTTCCTGTGAGTCCACCTAAGCCTGCAACTAAAACAAAGTCTTCTTGTTGAATGAATTTTTCTTTAACCAAATCACTGTTTGTAAAATGATTCCAGGTTAAATTGGTATCAAATCCGCTTAAACGATTTCCGGAATTTGAAACCTTAGTTTGAAAAGGAATCCAATTGAATTTCGACTCATAAGCCAAACGAATTTTGGCATTGATAGAAGTATAATTTCCCTTGATACCTTTCAAAAAAGCATATTCAAGAAAATTGGTTCCTGCGCCGCCCATCCCAATAAAATGGCGCTTTGGGGCAGATGTTTCATTTGCTAAAAGTCCTTTGGGCAAAGCGGAACCCAGTCCCATTAAACCCAATGTTTTTAAGAGTGTTCTTCGTTTCATTTTTTTAAATGCAAGAAAGAACATGAGTCTGCCAAACTATGTCGTTGCTTTAACGAAAAATCTTATTTGTATAATTCCAAAGTAGCTTTTAACAATTCAAAAATTTCAGTTTGAAGTGATTTTGGTTCCAGCACTTTTACCTGATCAGCCATCATTAAAATACGCTGCATCAATTCATAATTGGGAATGAGGTGTAAAACAAAAACCACCCTATCATCACTCTCCGATTCCACATATTGTGTGTCATGTAAAGGAGCTGCTTTTAAATA
>JBMLOK010000330.1:0-3543 GCA_049243005.1 Bacteroidia bacterium
CCCGAAAGCGACTTTTCTTACCTAATCAGTTTTATTTTCATTCAACTGAATTCTCAAGCAGGTTTTGCATGCTTGCAGAATATTTTTATTGCTTACTTAATTGTTGTCTTACTCAAAGCTTCAAAATTAGCATTTATTTAAAAGCATTCATTTTGCTTTTATGTTATAGAGCAGTTATTTTTCTAGATATTTAAGGTCCCAATATTTTTTTTGAAAGTGCATAATTGATTTATGACAATAAACTAAGGCAAGATGAATAAGGATTAAAACAAAATTTTTATGAAAAATCCTTCAATTCCTTTGGTATGCGGTTTTTGTTATAAATAGAGATGAGTGTATTAGTCTGCCTCCCAAACTGATATTCACATTGATTTTTCATGTGGACTTTTCAAGGCTCTGCATATAAGATATTCTGCATTAAGTTTTCATTCCTAACAGAGCTTAAAATTTGTTTAATTAAAAAATTTCAGCGGCATTGGTCGAAGCTGGTTTTTAAAATCTTACATGATTTTTTGATAACATACATCAAAAAGAAACTACAACAATACTACTACATCATTGGTCAAGTGGCTGTAAATAAATTGCTTATTCTAGTTTGAAATTAGAGTTATTTCACTTACTTGCAGTTTGAATTATGTATAATTTCTATAAAAAGTTGAGATTTTTTTTCTTAATACTCTTGTTTTGGCAGGTGTTTTCTGTACCTGTTTGGGCTCAATATTCTGCTTCCGGACCAATGGTGAAGAATTTTCCAAAGCAAATTTACAATGGGGGAACTCAAACCTGGGACATATGTGAAGGTGATAATGGCTTAATATTTTTTGCGAATAATGATGGTCTTTTATTATTTGATGGAAAAAGCTTTTCAAAATTTCCTTTGCCAGGAAAGACTATATTGAGGTCAATCTATTTTGATAAAATTTCAAGGAGAATCTTTGCTGGTGGACAAAATGAAATAGGTTATTTTGAATTTGAGAAGAATGGGAAGTTAAAGTTTGTTTCATTAGCTTATTTGCTTCCTGTTGGTTTTAAGGGTTTTGAGGATGTTTGGGGAATTGAGGAAACGGATGGGAAATTCTTCTTTCAAACCAGTCAGCAGTTATTAGTTTATGATGGAACCTCAATTTCAATTCTAAAACCTTCCGAGTTTTTGCTTGAGAATATATATAAGGTTCAAAGTAATTTATACTTAACCGATGCTTCAGGGACGATTTTTCAGCATAAAGCAGGCACATTTCAGGTTTTAGTTAAATCTACCAATTTGGATATTTCTTCACTACTTCCTTTTGGTTCAGATATCTTAATTAGTACTTTTAAAAATGGTCTCTTTGTTTTGAAATCGGGTTTAATAACAAAACTTGAAACAAATGATGAATTATTAAAAAGGAGCAGGATTTATAAGGCATGTACCTATGGTTCTAATTATTTATTGGCTTCTAACAGGTCTGGAATATTCTTCTTGGATAGCACAGGTAGAGTTTTTAAAAATATTAGTTTAGAAGATGGATTACAGAACAGTAATACTTTATCTCTCTTTAAAGATGCAAATAACAATGTTTGGCTTGGTTTAGATAATGGGATTGATTTAGTTAGATTGAATTATCCTTTTGGTTATATTTTACCTGATGGCCTTTTAAAAGGAACAGGTTATTCAATGACTGAATTTGGGGGTAATTATTATTTTGGAACTAATAATGGCCTATATACCAGAACAAAAACAAGTGCTTCGGTAGACGCATTCAGGTTGGTTTCAAATACAGAAGGACAAGTTTGGTGGGTACAAACAATTCATAATAAATTATATGTATCACATCATGAAGGATTGTTTGAGGTAGAAGGTACAAATGCAAGAAGGATTTCGGAAATACGCGGTTGTTGGAAATTGATTGAACTTAATAAACATCCCGGCTATTATGTTATGGGAACTTATAGTGGTTTAAGTTTATTCAAATGGCTTAATGGTTCCTTGAGTTTTGTTGGAAATATTTCAAGGTTTAAAGAGTCGAGTAGATTTTTAGAAGAAGACGAATCGGGCAGAATTTGGGTAGGTCACCCATATAAAGGTGTTTATAGGATTCAATTGAGTCCGGATTTATTAGTAGCTCGTCAGGTAAAGCTTTATGGTGTAAAAGATGGTCTTCCTGAAGCTACTGAAAATTATGTTTTTTCAACTGATTTAGGATTAGGTTTTTGTACTCCAAAAGGAATTTTTAAGTACAGGGAAAATACCGACAAATTCGAATTATTTAGGGTTTTTAGTGGTTTAATAGATTCTTCAAGAGCTTATAAACGCTTAATTAGTGGTAAAAATGGCAATATCTGGTATATTGGTTTAAATGATATTGGATTTTTAAAACCGGTATACAATGGAGTTGAATATTCTTATACCAAGGTTCCTTTGCCAAAGTTAGATCAAAGTTTAGTGGGTGGTTTTGAGTTTTTAAATGAATGTGATGATGGGAATTTGTTTTTAGGGGTTGAATCAGGTTTTGTGCATTTGAATTTGAAGCACATCAGCAAATTTACGCAAGAGTTGCCAACAGTATTGGTTACTTCTATAGGTTCACTAAGTTTTAGTGATTCCATTTATTCTAGATACCTTTTAAATAACCACGATATTGTAGAAATCAATGATAGAAGTATAGAATTCTCTTTTAGTTCTACGAATGCATACTTTTATAAAGATCTTAGTTTTTCCAGCTATTTAGAAGGTTGGGATAAAACTTGGTCGGCTTGGAAACCGGTTTCCACCAGAGAATTTAGTCGCTTAACTTATGGAGATTACCAATTAAAGGTAAAAGCAAAATATATGGGATTAGAAGGCCCAGAAACCATTATTAGAATTCATATTCCGGCACCTTGGTATTGGACAAGATTTGCTAAATTCTTTTATGGTTTGATAGCCATTATTTTGGTAGTAATGATTGGCTTTTATCCTCAGATGCGAGTTCGTAAGAAAGCTTCACGAATTTTAGCAGAAAAGGATGACCACTTTAAACGCCAAACTGAAATTCTTAGGTTAGAAAAGGAAAAGCAGGAAAAGGAACTGATAGAATTAAAAAATCAGCAATTACAAAGAGATTTGGAACATCAGGGCAAGGAACTAGCATCTAGTACGATGCACATTGTTCAGAAAAGCGAAATGTTACTTACCATCAAAGACAAATTGAAACGCATTTCACAAATCAGCAATGATCCTAAGATTAAACCTGAAATTACAGAGTTAATTAAGAATATTGAAAAGGACACTTTAATTGATAAAGATTGGGAGAAATTTGAGATTTACTTTAATAATATTCATGATAGGTTTACTCAGATATTAAAAGAGAAGTTTCCAATTCTAACAGCTAATGATATAAAAATGTGTGCCTATTTGCGCATGAATTTATCTACTAAAGAGATTGCGTCAATATTGAATATATCTGTAAGGGGAGTTGAGATTAGTCGTTATCGATTAAGGAAGAAGATGAACCTTGAGAATGGAATTAATCTAACAGAGTATTTATCTAAACTATAGGTCTGTAAAAAAAGAAAGGCCGGGCA
>JBMLOK010000331.1:0-1313 GCA_049243005.1 Bacteroidia bacterium
TTGGTTCCTGAAACTCGAATTGTGTGCCCAAGAAAAATGTTGTCATCTAAAAAGTCGAATTTGAATTTTCCACCGGCTGAAATACTCAATGTTGAAAGAGAAATCCTTTTTATAAATTCGTTTATAGTTATTTTATAACTTGTTTCTTCTTGCCAGTCGTTAGCTAACTCTATGAGCTGTTCTGCCGCATATTGTTTTAATTCTATGTCAAATTGGGTTTGTTGCGACCAATATTTTTTTAAATGACTCAAAGCTTTCGTCCAGGTTTTTTGATTGTCTACACTTACTTCTAAATAGATGGTAATAGTATTATTTAACCAGCTTACTTTTCCCTCAAACCATCTTAAATCTTTGTTTAATTCAAAAACTCCAAGCTCATTATCATTTAATAAAATCGGTTTTCTATAATCGGCTAAAATTTCTAATAAATCAGAGTTGTTAATGTTCTCCTCAAGTACTTTAACTACCATTAAACGATTTGCAATTGAAGGTAAATAACCTTCAGGTATAGTTTTATCTTTTAGTTCTCTTACAATTAGTCGGTATATAGTTCCTGTTTTAAAATTGTATGGCCAAGAAATGCCAAATTCACGACTTTGTTCTTCTGATAATAACCAAGTAATCTGTCCTTCACCAATTTTTAAGTAAGAAGTTTCTACATTTATATATGCTAAAATAAACTCTAAAGATTGCCATGAATCACCAATTTTTACAGCACCTCCGCTGAAATCACTAATCAGAACTAAAACTTCTTTTTCAGTTTTTTCATATTCATTTTCATACTCAGTATAATCTTGGCTTTTGTTTAACATATTGCTTGTATTGATACTTAACTATATGGAATCTGCTTAATAATTAAATTATATTTAATTCAACCTCAACTATTTTATGAGTTTACAATTTCAATTGGTAAAGCGTTTAATATAACATTTTACATATCATCATTAAACTTCCACCTACTCAGCATATTTATTAATCAACCTTACCATTAAATTGTTTAGGTATTCTACTTCATAAGCACCAACTGTTGCTTCCAGGTGATTGTTTCCAATACCGCTGTGGTTGGTAATAAATACATAGGTTCCATTGGTACTCATCGATAAAAAGCGCATCAAAAATTCAGTTTCTTTGTCGATGCCACTTGCTGTTATTGGTATAATTTTAATTCCTTTTTCAGCAGCTTTTTGAACTGAATTTTGTATGCTTGAAATCACTTTACTATCATGATGTGGAGGTGCATCCAATACCAAAAACATGATTTTGGTTTTGGCTTTCGACGACCATTGTAATTCATTTACGGCTTTGTCTAAGGC
>JBMLOK010000332.1:0-1978 GCA_049243005.1 Bacteroidia bacterium
TTTAAACTATATTTAAATACTTGGTTCAATTGAAAAACGCGAAAATAAAAAGTATCATCATCTCTCAGCCGAAACCGGAAAGCGAAAAGTCGCCATGGTTTGAGCTTGCCAAAAAGTACAACTTAAAAATGGATTTTCGTCCATTTATTCAAGTAGAACCTATTGGTGCTAAAGAGTTTAGACAGCAAAAGATTAATATCCTTGAACATACTGCTATCATTCTTAATTCAAGAAATTCGATTGATAATTTCTTTAGAATGTGTGCTGAATTAAAGTTGGAGATTCCTGCAGAAATGAAATATTTCTGTGTAAACGAAAGTATTGCTAACTATTTGGCCAAATATATTCAGGTTAGAAAACGTAAAGTATTTGTTGGAAAAGGTACCGAAATTGAATTATTGACAGTTTTTAAATCCCATCCTACAGAAAAGTACTTATTCCCTTGTTCAGATTGGAGAAAACAGGATATTGAGAAATTTATGAAGAAAAGTAAAATTGCTTTTAAAGAGGCATTTTTCTATCGCATAAAATCTTCTGATTTATCTGATTTGACCAATGTAAATTACGATATTATTGCTTTCTTTTCTCCAGCAGATATTCGTTCTCTTTTTGAGAATTTTCCTGAATTCAAACAGAACAAAACACTCATTGCCGGATTTGGTGCAACTACCATCAAAGCTATGATTGAGGCCAAATTAGAGGTCAATGTTCAGGCTCCAACTCCACAGACTCCTTCAATGGTTATGGCTATTGATAAATTTATCGAAGCACATCACAAAGCTTAATACCAGTAAACACTGGTAATATACGCTTTTCTTAATTTTTTAGTTATTAGTAAAATTCTTGTTTAATTCGAATTTTTTCGTATTATTGTTTTTTGATACTTAATAGCTAGTGCCAATGAATTTAAGCTTTACAAAAATATTTATGCTGGTAGCAGGTCTCTCTGTCTCCCTGATAGCCAGTGCACAACAGGATCCTCACTATAGCAATTTTATGCATAATAAACTTGCTTTCAATCCAGGCTTTGCTGGTAACGGGGATAAGTTTTGTGCGACATTGCTTCATAGAAGCCAATGGGTTGGCTTTGGTGGTGGACAAGAAGGAGATGTACCTCGTGGTGCTGCCCCTACAAATCTTGTTGGCTCTTTCAATGCTCCTATTGGAAAGCGCATCGGTTTAGGTGTTCATATTCTTAGAGACGAACTTGGTTTCGCATTGGCTACAACTCCAACTTTATCTCTTTCATACAAACATCCTTTTCAAAATGAAGATGTGTTAGCTATTGGTTTTAGTGCAGGTTTGATGCAAAAATCACTTGATGGAACAAAATTAAAGCCATTAGAGGATGGGGATTCAAAAATTCCAAACGTAAATGTTAGCGGCACAACAATGGATTTTGGTGCAGGTATTTATTACACCAGGCCTAGTCTTTCTGTTTTTGATAATTTTTATGCAGGTGTTTCAGCAACTCACCTTAACCAAGGCAAGGTTACCTACGAATGGCCGCAAGGAAGAAGAACAGATGATTTAAAAATGCACTACTATTTCATGGCCGGCGCTGAGTATGCTTTGAACAGTGATTTTAAATTACAACCAAATTTGATTGTAAAAAAAGACCCTGCAAAGATTCAAACAGATATTAATTGTTTTTTAATCTGGAATGAAAAACTACGTGGTGGACTAACTTGGAGACCTATGGATGCAGCAGTTGTTTTGTTAGGATATTCAATCAGAGACAATTTTTATTTAGGATATTCGTATGACTTAACTACCTCACGTATATTGAAATACAGTTCGGGTTCTCATGAAATTGTATTAAGATATTGTTTTGGTATTAAATATACCCCAACAACAAAACCTCCAGTTCCTATCCTAACTCCGAGGTTCATGTAATAAAAATTTGAATGTCGCGTTTTTAACCCATTCAATCAAAAACTTGCATTTCATAATTGATTTAATAAATTTGCCAGAATCG
>JBMLOK010000333.1:0-5196 GCA_049243005.1 Bacteroidia bacterium
GGAAGAACCCATTTCATGGATGCTACTCCTTTAACATTAGGACAAGAATTCTCTGCTTATACTCAACAATTAGACAACGGAATTCGTGCTTTAAATTCTGCACTAGAAATGGTGAAAGAATTGGCTCTTGGTGGTACAGCAGTTGGTACTGGATTAAATGCTCCAAAAGGTTATGATGTATTAGTAGCAGCTAAAATTGCAGAATTTACAGGTTTACCTTTTGTTACAGCTCCTAATAAATTCGAAGCTCTTGCTGCTCATGATGCAATGGTAGAATTAAGTGGTGCTTTGAAAAGAGTTGCAGTAAGTTTGATGAAAATTGCAAATGATATCAGAATGTTATCATCAGGACCAAGAAGTGGTATTGGTGAAATCATTATTCCTGATAACGAACCTGGTTCTTCAATCATGCCGGGTAAAGTTAATCCTACACAACCTGAAGCAATGACAATGGTAGCTGCTCAAGTGATGGGAAATGATGTGGCAGTTGGAATTGGTGGAAGTAATGGACATTTTGAATTAAATGTGTTCAAACCTCTTATTGCAGCTAACGTATTACAAAGCGCAAGATTAATTGGAGATGTTTGCGTTTCATTCAACAATAATTGTGCTGTTGGAATTAAAGCAAATCATGAAATTATCAATAGACATTTAGAAAATTCATTGATGCTTGTTACTGCTTTAAATACGCATATTGGCTATGAAAATGCTGCCAAAATTGCTAAAAAAGCTCATAAGGAAAACAAAACTTTAAGAGAAGCTTCAATTGAATTAGGCTTAGTTACCAATGAACAATTCGATCAATGGGTTATTCCTGCCAACATGGTTGGAAACTTATAATTTGAATCAATAAATTTTTAAAGGCTGATGAAATTAAAAACTCATCAGCCTTTTTTATGTGAATGAACCATTAATCGAAAACCGCTGCCATGGTGATTCATTAATTCAATATTTGCTTCAAGACTGAGGTATTTTCTGAGTCTTGATATAAAAACATCCATACTTCTCCCGGTAAAATAATCGTTGGTGCCCCAGATTTTCTTCAATAAATCCTCACGTTTCACCATATGATTTAAATGAACACAAAGTTCCTTCAATAAATCAGCTTCCTTTTGTGTTAAGGATTTTGTTTGTTTTGGGTGATATAATTCAAGTTTAGAATAATCAAAATTATAGGCCCCAATTTCATAAACAGATAAGGTAGAATTTTCTGTGTGAACCAATTTTCGTTTCACAAAAACTTTGATTCTAAACAACAATTCTTCCATACTAAAAGGCTTGATTAGATAATCATCTCCACCAATTCTAAAGCCCGACAATTTATCCTCTTTCATACCTTTAGCTGTGAGAAAAATAATAGGTATCTGACTATTGGTTTTTCGAATTTGTTCTGCCAGCGAAAACCCATCCATTAAAGGCATCATTACATCCAATAAACAAACATCAAAATTATGTTTATGAAATGCATTTAGTGCTTTTATACCATTTTCAAACAAAGCAACTTCATAGCCATTTTGTTGTAAATTATCCTGAATAATAAAACCTAGATTTGTATCATCTTCAGCCAATAAAATCTTGATTATACTGCTCATTTGATCACTTTTAATTTAATGGTAAATGTGCTGCCTTCACCTACCCTACTTTTCACAAATATCTTTCCTTTATGTGCAACAATCACCCTTTTTACATAACTCAATCCAATTCCAAAACCCTTGACATTATGAATATTTCCGGTTGGAATCCTATAAAACTTATCAAAAATTTTGTTTAAAAATTCAGGAGCCATTCCAATACCATTATCACGAACTTCGAGCAATAAATAATCAGAATTCGGATTGTAAGTTTTAATTAGAATAATTGACTGACCATTGCTATATTTCTTTGCATTATCTAATAGATTCTGCAATGACTGGTAGAAATGAAAAGTATCAATTAATACAAATGAATTATCAGCATTTAAATCTAAAATCAACTCACAATTTGTATTTAAATCAGCGGCACACCAATCTTTAAAATGAGTTTGAATAAAATCATGAAGTTCTGTTTTTTCAAGTTTTAATTTTAGTTGAGATCCATCACCAGCAAAGGATAATACCCTATCCAATTGACCTTTTAATCGTTCTGATTCCTGAGAAATTATTTGTAGATATTTCAATTCACGCGGCTCCTTTTTATCAGAATCATTTTGTGTCAAAATACTCTTAACAGCCAATGAAATTGTTGTTAAGGGAGTCCTTATTTCATGAGCCATATTATTGATGAAATCGCGCTGAACTTCAGCAAATCTTTTCTGTTTTAAAATCACAAATAAACCATATGCAAAAAATATACTAACAAGCAAAACTGCAAATGAAGAAAAGAGCCAAATGCCCATTTCACTTAATAAATTTCCTGAATGATTTGGAAAATAAACCGTGAAATAATAATTACTCGGCAGACCTGGAACAGAACTCAAAAATTTCAATTGTTTAGAAACAGTTCCACCAAAAACCGGTTCTTTTGTTGAACAATCGTAAGCTGCATATTCATAAGGCTCCTGGATTCTATACTTAAGAAACGACAATCCTAAATAATGTTCCAAAACCTCTATTTCTATAGGCTCATTAACATTAACAACAAATAGTTTTTCATTAACCTGTGTAACTAAATTTAGCGGTGAAGACTTGTTTCCATTATAGGCTAAAATACCTTTAACAACCTCCTGCAAAGATAGATCAACCTGTTTATTAAATTCAGCTTGTTTGTGCTGAAATGCCTTCTTAAACCAAAATACTTGTGTAATAATGATTCCGGAGATTGAAATCACTGCCAACACAACAAATATCCTGATAGTTACATTATTCATTTAAAACAAATGTATCAATTGGAAGTAGAATGATAACAGCAAAAGATGCCTTTAACATATCATTAACAAAATTTGGCAAATCCTTAACCATTCAGCCTGATAAAGTATGAGACCTTTGAATTGTAAAATAAATACAATATGAAAAATCTCTTTACCTTCATGATGTTGTTAATTGGCGGGATGCTAATGGCACAAAACAATCAAATCACCCAAACAAAAACAGAAAGTTCAAAAGCTGCAATTACCTGGGAGAAAACTAAACATGATTTTGGAAAAATTCCACAGGGAAAACCTGTTACTATTACTTACGAATTTACCAATTCAGGAACAGGACCATTAATTATTGCTTCAGTAAATCCATCTTGTGGATGTACTACAAATGACTTTACTAAAAGCTCAATTGCTCCGGGTAAAAAAGGATTTATTACTTTAACCTACAATGCTGCTGTAATTGGAAATTTTACAAAAAGCGCAACTGTAAATACCAATGCAGATCCGGGTCAAATCATCCTGTATTTCAATGGTGAAGTATTAGCAGAAACAGCATCAAATTAAAATCAGCCAGAACATTCCTTTTAAGAAGTTTGCATAAGCCTGTCCAATTTCACTATATTGGGCAGGCTTAATTTATAATGGACTGGATAGGAGTAATATCAAAAGGAATAATAACCGGACTCATTCTGACCCTCTCGTTTGGGGCAGGATTTTTCGCATTGGTACAAACCAGCATTTCTAGAGGAACCAATAAGGGAATTTTGATTGCGGTAGGTGCCGTTATAAGCGATGCACTCTATATTTTCATGGCCATGTTCGCCACTTCCTTTATTAGCGAGGAACTTCCTAAATACGATAAATGGATTCGTATTGCAGCACTTGTTTCATTCATTTTTATAGGTATTCGAACAATAATAAAATCGAGTAAAGTACTTCAAACAGGCGATATTGGTGAAAAACCTAATTACTATTTTATCAGTAAAGGATTTTTATTGAATAAACTCAATCCTATGATTTTGATTACCTGGATTGGAATTACTGCTTATTTAAGATCATCATTATTGTATGATTTGCCACATCTGGTTGTTTTCTTTTTAGCTGTTATGATTAGCGTATTTGCTACTCAGGCAGGCATTTGTTATTCATCAAACAAAATAAAAAAATGGCTCTCAGAACAGTTTATACACAGGATGAATATTTTGATTGGAATATTGTTCATAGGGCTAGGACTCTTGATATTCTTTTCAGGAGGAAGCACTGAAGAAGGAATTGAGAAGGCGAAAGACCTTTTGAATTAGCTTTTTAAGGAAATCTAAGGTTTGCCAAATCAGTGAGAATGATTAATTTGTGAGGTCAACAAAAATAGATACCAAAATATTTAATAAGATGAATAGAAATTTACTACTTTTTATATTGTGTTTTTACGTTTTTCAAAGTCAAGCTCAAAGAGTTTTAACCATTGAAGAAGGACTAAAATTAGGTAATGTAAGTACGATTGGTTTTGTAAGAGAGACTAATAAAAGCATAGAAGATGTTTATGCAAACACCGGCTATAACCATGTTTGGGATTTCACCGGAGAAAACTGGAATTCTGAAATGGTAAATTACAAATTCAGGTATTCATATCTCAGTGATGTTACAGCCATGCATTATACCTGGATGAACGAAATTTGTGAAACTCCGGTTCCAAGAAACTTGTTTTACACTTATAATGCACAAAGAGATACCTTATTTCTTGATGCTTATATGGATGGAATTCATTTAATGAAATACCCACAAAGGGTTCCATATTTAACTTATCCAATGAATTTTGGTGATACGGTTGTTCATTTTACACCACAAAAACAAAATTCAACCAATCCTTTTTTACCAATTGGAAATGTTTTAACAGTTGCCATTTATGATGGTTTTGGAACTTTAAAAACACCAACTGGTACTTTCGATAGCGTTTTTAGAATTTCAAGAATTCAGTTAGACAGTATTTATTTGGGTCCGATTTTATTAGACAACCCTGGACTTGCTGAAATAATCTGGGTACAAGCAAATGTTGGATTACCATTATTAAGAATGGTTGAACAGGAAAAAGGTTATTTAGTATATTATTCTGATACACTTGGAAATACTTTAAGCATCGATAAAAACGAATTGAATCGCGCTGTACAGGTTTATCCAAATCCGTTTAAAGATGAAATTCAGGTTGAAATCAATGGATACCAAATAAGTAAACTAAGTATGAGTGATATGAATGGTAAACTTATTCTTGAACAGATTGGTAGTGAAAGCAGATTAGAAACTGCTCAGTTACCCGAGGGCATGTACTTATTGGAAATTGAACTAACAGGCGGTGAAAGAGTTTA
>JBMLOK010000334.1:0-1487 GCA_049243005.1 Bacteroidia bacterium
TCCAAATGTTTTTAAAAATCGCACGGTTGCAAATTATTCATTATTTAAATAAGTGCAAAGCTATCTTTGCAGCATGTTTTCAATTCAAGATATTACCACCATCACACTTACCCTTTTTGCCATTATTGATATCATTGGCGCATTACCCATTATTATCACCATTAAAAACAGGCAGAAACACCTGGATAGTGGCAAAGCAACTCTGGCTGCGGGAGCATTAATGGTACTTTTTCTATTTTTAGGAAAAAGTTTTCTTGGTCTATTTGGCGTTGATATTCAATCGTTTGCCATTGCCGGTTCTATAGTCATATTTATTATTGGTTTAGAAATGATTTTAGGAATTGAATTACTTAAAAACGACCCAAGCGAAAAAACCGGAAGCATTATTCCTATTGCATTTCCAATTATTGCCGGCTCAGGAACACTCACAACGATTATTTCTATGAGAGCAGTATATACTTTGCCAAATATTGTGTTGGGATTAATAATTAATTTGCTTTTTGTTTATATCGTTTTACGCTCAAGCTCTTGGATTGAGAAAAAATTAGGTGATTCTGGTCTTTCTTTAATCAGAAAATTCTTCGGAATTGTATTGTTAAGTATTGCTATCAGGATATTCAAAACCAATTTTTAGTCCTTTTAAGCACCACAAAAACCAATCATCTAAAAAAATCTTAGCTCAATTAAGAATTTCATTACATTGCATTCAATGAGAAAAATATTTGTTGCCATCACCCTATCGGTATTTGCTTTAACATCATCTGTTTTAGCAAACGACAGTACCAAAGTAGTTTTAAAAAACTTCGAACCGGAATCTCAACATCCTGTATTATATCAGTTAGTAGGACAGATTCTTAATTCATATCATTTAAGAAAATTAAATATCGACGATAAACTTTCATCTAATTTATTGGATGCTTACCTGGAGAATTTAGATCCGGGGAAAATGTATTTCCTAAAACAGGATATTGAGCAATTTGAACAATTCCGCTACAAATTAGATGATGATTTGATGATGGGAAATGTTCAAAAGGCTTTTGACATGTACAATTTATACCAGAAGCGTTTGGAGGAAAGAATCTATTTCACAAAAGATTTATTGAAATCGAATTTTGATTTTACATCTAAAGATTCTCTTTTAACCAATAGAGAAAATGCTACCTGGTGTTTAAATTATAAAGAGTATGATTTATTGTGGAAAAGGAAAATTAAAATGGAGTTTTTACAACTAAAATCAGGAGGAAAAGACCCTAAAGTTTGCGCAACAGATTTAACCAAACGCTACGATAATCTTTTAAAACAGCTGAGTAAAACTAAAAATGAAGATGTATTTTCATTTTTCGCTAATTCATTGACTGAAATAGCCGACCCACATACCAATTACTTTTCACCAAGAATGGCCGAGGATTTTAATACCAGCATGAGTTTAAGTCTGGAAGGAATTGGTGCCACACTTCAAACAGAAAATGAATACACAAAAATTCGTG
>JBMLOK010000335.1:0-1733 GCA_049243005.1 Bacteroidia bacterium
AAAATGGTTTTGGATTTACCTGCTTTGGGAATTGTGATTGCCATTACGGCGCTGATTTACCGTGGCGTAAAAGAAACCAAAAATGCATCGAATATCATGGTGGGCATCAAACTGCTGGTGATTGCGATGGTAATTGTGGTAGGTGCTTTTTATGTCAATCCCGAAAACTGGAGTCCATTTGCCCCCAATGGCATGAGTGGCGTTTTGAAGGGCGTAAGTTCTGTGTTCTTTGCTTATATTGGTTTTGATGCTTTGGCAACAACAGCAGAAGAATGTAAGGAGCCGCAAAAAGACCTTCCAAAAAGTATGATCAACTCTTTGTTGATTTGTACGGTTTTGTATATCCTGATTGCTTTGGTTTTAACCGGAATGGTTTCTTATACCGAATTGGCTGTGGGTGATCCATTGGCTTTTGTTTTCGAAAAAGTAAACCTCGGCTGGATGAGCGGAATTGTGGCTGTAAGCGCTGTAATTGCGATGGCAAGTGTATTATTGGTTTTCCAAAATGGGCAACCAAGAATCTGGATGACCATGAGCAGAGATGGTTTGCTGCCTGAAAGATTTAGTCGCATCCACCCAAAATTTAAAACACCTGCTTTTTCAACCATCATCACCGGAATTCTGGTAGCTGTTCCTGCCCTATTCATGAACTTAAAGGAAGTAACAGATTTAAGCAGCATCGGAACCTTATTTGCATTCGTAGTGGTTTGTGCCGGGGTATTGAGAATGGAAAGTCACAAAAACGAATACCATGCAGGTTTCAGGGTTCCGTATTACAATGGAAAATGGATAGTTCCTGTTTTAACAATCATTGCTACACTGGCATTATTCCTATTTAGAACCGATGATTTCCAGGGTTTTTTTACCAGCGAAAATCTTCTTCATAAATTACCTTTTTATGCCTTTCTGATTTTGGTTGTGGTGATGAATTATTTCACTTTTAAAAACAACTATTCATTGATTCCGGTATTGGGTTTATTTGGAAATTTTTACCTCATGACAGAACTAGGCGTTTCCAACTGGATGGGCTTTTCTATTTGGTTGATTTTTGGTTTGGTGATTTATATCCTTTACGGAAATAAACATAGTAAGGCAGCTAGAGTAGCTGTTTAACTTCATCCCAAAAACCTTTTAATTTTTCTTCATGAAAGACTTCATCAGTCAGGCAGAAATAAATGGTTTTAGTCTGAATGGCGTTGGCGATTGTCAATTTTGCGGAGCACCATTTGAAAAGGGAATTTTTGATTGTGTAAATCAAGCCAATCATGCATTAGAGATGTTTGATTTTAGCGATTTGTCTTTTCACCAATACCGTTTTTTAAGTGTAGATGCACATGCCTTACAACATCCCGAAATTCATGGCAGGTGGAGCAATCATTTTCATTTAAGCCGACTCCATTTAATTTTAGAAAAGAAACTGGATTGGGATTATAAAACATCGCCGCTGCTGAGTAATTACCTCAATCAGTATAAACTCAAAAACGAAAATGAGGTATTGAATGTACCGCCCGTTTTGTTAAGGGGTGAGTTCAATTCCAAACATCTTCTTGAAGCAGAAAGTGCACAGCAGCTGGCAGAAATCATTCTGGCTTGGGCAAATTGCGTTTATTTATCCTTGCAAGAAAATCATACTATAGTTGCTAAAATTTCAGAAGGATTTTTGAACCAAAACCCGCAATTGAAAAGGGTGAATATCTAAAAGCCAACTTATTGGTGGTTTTAATCTGATTGAA
>JBMLOK010000336.1:0-3787 GCA_049243005.1 Bacteroidia bacterium
AGGCAGCAGAATTCGTTCATTGGTTGTTTTAGACAGCTTAGGAGCAAGAACAGATACAGTAGTTAGAAATGGTCAACTTTACGGAGATACTTCAAAAGTATTTAAATTGGTTACCTTAGACTTTTTAGCTGGTGGTGGTGATAACTATCCTTTCCCTGCAAACGGATTCAACAGAATCAATTTAGATACTGCTTTAAAAGATTCAATGTATGCGAGGTTCCAGGCAAATGGAACTGAACAGGATGCATTTGCTGATTTTATGTATGCAAGACATTCAACTAATGCTTATGCCGTAAGAGATACGAACTTATTAGGTGATACAAGAATTCAATTATTAAATGCCAGAAGAGATGGCATCTTCCCTGAAACCAATCCTGCAATTAGTATAGCAGCGGCAAGAGCAATATCCGCTCCAACAATGGTAAGAATACGAGGAGTTGTAACACGTGCTTATGGAAGGTTTATTTATATTCAGGATGCAACGGCCGGTATTGGTGTTCGTCAATCTTCAGGAGATATGGTAAACGCCATTACAAATAATGGATTACAAGAAGGTGATAGCGTGGAAGTACTTGGACCTAGAAATGACTTTAACAACTATGCACAAATTCAATTAGCAAGTGGAGCTTATACCAGCACCAATACTGTTATCAAATTAGGAACAACAAGTGTACCTGCACCAATAGTTTTAACTTTAAAACAAATTAACCAACAAGGTGAAATGTATGAAAGTAGATTGGTAAAAGTTGTAGGCTTAAATAGCATTCAAAAAGGAACATTTACCTCTAGTTCAAATGTGACTGTTTATGATGGAAGCACAACTGGTGATACCACAATCTTAAGAGTTTTAGCCTCTGCTGATACTGAAATTGATGATGCTCCGGCATTGAAAATTCCTAATGGTGATTTCGTATTTGAAGGAATTCTAGCTCAGTTCTGTAGTTCACCTGCAGCAAATTGTGCTACAGGTTTCCAAATGTATGCTGTAAGAAAAAAAGATATCACTCCAAGTGTAATTCAATTGGGTATGTTTAACTTATTAAATCCTGCTGATAATGCAGTTTTAACAACTAAATCAAACAACTCATCAAATGTTGTAATCAACTGGAATAACTCAAACAAAGCAGTTTCTTATAAATGGATGTTAGATGTACCTTCAGGAAACTTTTCTGCTCCTGTATTAACAATTCCTGCAATGGGTAAAGATACTTTTATCTCTCTTAGAAATAGTCAAATTGATACTGTTTTAGCCGGTTTAGGATTAAAAACAGGTGATTCAATTGCTACTAAATGGACAGTTTATGCATACAGTGCAAACAACGATTCAATGATGAGCAATAATACTTTCAACTTAATATTAAAAAGAGCTGCGGTATTAACTCCATTTGCATTAGTTAGTCCAATGAACAATTCAAGAGTAGTAGTTAAAGAAGGTGCTGCTGATATCATTCAAGCAACATGGAACAAATCTCAAGCTGCTATTGGATACAAATGGAAAGCAACTACATTAAATGGAACTTTCACAAATGCGATGTTAAATGTTGCATCCGATAAAGCAGGAACTGATACTGTTTTAACATTAAACTCTGGTTTGGTTGATGGTATTTTAGCCGGATTAGGTATTCAAAAAGGAGATTCAGTTGAATTAAAATGGACAGTTTATGCTTTTGAAAGTGCTACTGATTCATTAGAAGCTGTTAATGTATTTAACATCAAATTAGTAAGAGCTAATCCATTAAATGCTTTCAATTTATTAAGTCCAACAAATGGAGCAAGATTAGTAGTTAAAGAAGGTGATAATACACCAGTAAGTATTACCTGGGAAGCTTCAAACAATGTTGCAAATTACAAATGGATTGCTTCAACAAATACTTCTTTAAATCCTGAAATTCTTAGATTGAATTCTGATAACAATGGTAAAGCAACTACATTAACTTTAACTTCAAATGCTATTGATGCTGTATTGGCTTCAAATGGTATCGCAAAAGGTGATTCGTTGGAATTAAAATGGACCGTTAGAGCTTTTGATTTAGTTGATTCTTTACAAGCAAACCAAGTGTTTGGAGTTAAAATTATTAGAGACAGAGCTACCGGAATTGATATTGTAAATGCTGATAATAACTGGACAATCTACCCTGTTCCAACCAGTACAATTTTAAACATCAGTAATAAAAACAACAGTTCATTTGTTGCTGAAATTATGAGTATGGATGGTAAATTTTTGAAAAAATCGAATATCTCAAGTATCGATGTTTCAGATTTAAGTTCAGGAATGTACATTTTGATGATTCACTCAGAAGGTCAAAGCAAATCGTTTAGATTTACTAAAGACTAATTCAAAATACGATTTTTAAGGAAAGCCTCTTCATTCATTTGAAGAGGCTTTCTTTTTATATATTTGAAACATGAATAGCTTATTAAAAACTCTACTTATTTGTTTTCTTTTAGGTTTGATGCAACATCTTCAAGCCCAAAATTATACTTGTTTAACCTACAATATTCGTTATGCCAACGAAAATGATGGTGAAGATAAATGGAGTATCCGAAAGGACTTTTTAATCAAACAAATTCAAAATCAAAAGCCTGATTTTTTTGGAGTACAGGAAGCATTGGCTTCACAAATGGATTATATCCAATTAAACCTAAAAAACTACAGACCCATTGGTGGAGGTAGAGATGATGGGATGAGAAAAGGAGAGTTTTCAGGCATCTTCTATAATATCACAAAATTTATGGTTGTTAGAAGTGGTCAGTTTTGGTTAAGCGAAACCCCAAACGAAATTGGTATTGGCTGGGATGCTGCTTTGCCAAGAATTTGCACCTATGCACTTTTGAAAGATATCAAAACAATGCAATCGTTCTGGGTATTCAATGCTCATTTCGATCATATAGGAGAAATAGCAAGAGAGAATAGTGCAAAACTAATTCTACAAACAACAAGGGAATTCAACTCACAAAACCTACCTGTTGTGGTGATGGGTGATTTAAACATGGAAGAAGGCACAGAAGGAATCAGGGTTCTTTCAGAGAATTTACAAGATGCCAAAACAATAGCAAAAAAAGTAATTCAAAGTCAGGAAGGAACCTTTAATGGATTTAAAGTTGATGAACCTGCTGTAGCAAGAATTGACTATATTTTCCTTTCAAAGGATATTAAAATAGTTAACCGTTATGAAGTGCTGATTGAAAAGCCAAATGGACGTTATCCATCTGATCATTTTCCTGTAATTGTCAATTTTGAATTACCTAGAAAATAAATGAAAAAGCTGGGAGATAAACTTTTTGAAAGTGGCTTTTTCACTACAGAATTAAGTACAAAAATTGAACATCAATTTCAATCAAAAACATTTGAAAAGAATGAGTTTCTGCTGAAAGAAAATGAAGTTTCAGATGCTTATTATTTCATTGAATCAGGCATCATCAGGTCGTTTGCAATTGATACTGATGGAAATGAAATCAGCACCCAATTTTACACAGAAGGAGAAATGGTTTTTGAAGTACAATCATTCTTTTTAAGAAGTCCATCTAAAGAAAATTTTCAAGCCTTAACAACAATAGAATGTAAGTGGATATCATTTGAAACCATGAACAAACTATTTCACGAATACCCGCAATTCAGGGAATTTGGAAGAAGTATGCTGGTAAAAGGATTTGCGAATTTAAAGGGCAGGATGTTATCACATATCACCACCACAGCAGAAGAGCGTTACCAACAATTGATATCAAACAAACCCTTTTTATTGGAGCAGGTTCCTTTGAAATACCTATCCAGTTATTTAGGAATTAC
>JBMLOK010000337.1:0-1661 GCA_049243005.1 Bacteroidia bacterium
ATAAGATTGCCAGTAAATAAAAAACAACATATTCTGTACTCGAAAACATATGCTCAACCTCCCTGCCAAAAAAGTAGAGGGTGAGCATATTTAATATTAAATGTCCGGCATCTTTATGTACAAATGCATGAGAAATAAACCTGAAATATTGCGATTTATCTTCTTTAATTTGATAAGGCGAAAACAATAGTTTTTCTAATACTTCATGGTTAGCAAAACAATAAAGTGAAAGAATCACATTGATTCCTATAATGATATAAGTAATCAAATTTTATTGAATTTATTTAGGTTCATCTTTTGCTTCAGATTCTGGTTCTGCAGGAGTTTCAGGGTCTTTAGGAGTTTCTACTTCTGCAGTCGGTTCAGGTACTGATTCTGACGGAGTTTCTGGTTCTATTACTGCAGGAGTTTCAGTTTCTTCATCCTCTTTTTTCCTTCTAAAAAAGCCAATTATCTTTTTACCAAAACTACCAAATAAGGCAATAGCTCCTAAAACAATCAGTTTTATATTCTTAAGTAATAAGGCTATAATACCAGCTTTGGCTAATAATTTTCCTGCGATTAATCCACCAATTGAATAAGCAGCAACTTTATCATAATCAGGGTTGAAATCTTGGTATTTATTTCCTTCTTTAAATTCTGCAATACTAATGATGTCGGGTATATGAGCCTTAATATCCTCTAATTGTGAAACTACTCCAACAGCATTTAAACTTAGTATTCCTTTACGTCCAAGTATTCTAACATCATAATTTAAAGTAGTATCTTCACTTTCATCAAAAGTTATCGATTTAGCCCAATGTAAAATATTGTGTTCCTTATCATAAAAAGGAGTAGAGGCCCAACCTATAATATGCATGGCAGGAAATCCGGCTTCTTTTCTTTGTTTGTTTGATTCTTCTTCTCCTGATTGAATTTCAGTCATCAGTTCTTCATAATCAATATCATTGGCATCTTCATCTTTAACATATCCTGAATTTTCATAAGAAACAACAAATGCCCAGGCGTCATAATTAAGGGTAGAATAATCTTCTTTTACAATCATTCCAATTAAATCTTCTGTTCTTGGATTTCCCCAAAGTTCAAATACTACATATTCTGCGTCTTTTTGCGACATGAATTTATAGCCCTTCGGAACATTCAACTTAATTTCGCTATTTACATGAATGATTCCGGTTTTATATTTTATAGCAGTATCAGCACTAATAATTTTAGTTAGATTTTTCATATCAGCTTCAGAAAACTCGAGTGAGTCTTCGTTACCGGCATTAACATTAAAAAGAAGAAAGAAAGAACCAATAAGGAGTAGAATTATTTTTTTCATAAAAATGGGTTAAACTCAAAAATATAAAAAAAACAATTGCTTCATTTAATAATGAGTTAATTTTAGGTTAACAGTAATAAATATTACAATTAATTGTGTGAGCGAATTTCCGTTTCATAAGAGCTGGAAGAGGGCTTCTAGCAACTGGCGGCTGGCCTCTGGCTTGCGATTCCGCTAGTATAAAAATTGGTTTTCAAAAGTAGGATTAAGTTGATTACAGTTAACTAAAGCGATACTTTCCTATAGTAATGTATATTTTTTTATCTCTAATTCAAGGCCAGCCGCCAGGAGCAAGAGGCCAGTGTGTTTTCCATCAGCACGCGCTGTCGATGATGAG
>JBMLOK010000338.1:0-1325 GCA_049243005.1 Bacteroidia bacterium
TTCAATCACTGTTTGCATATCCTCTGGTAAATCGCTTTCAAAATAAAAATCGGTTTTTGTTTTTGGGTGATTAAATCCGAGTGATTTAGCATGTAATCCCTGACGAGGCATAATTTCAAAACAGTTCATGATAAAATGTTTGAATGAACTGCCATGTGGTCCACAAACAATTTCTGCTCCACCATAACTATCATCGGCAAACAAAGGGTGACCAATACTTCTTAAATGCACCCTGATTTGATGTGTCCTTCCGGTTTCTAACCTACATTCGATAAGTGTGGCATTTTGAAAACGTTCAATAACTTTATAATGAGTTACACTCCATTTACCTTTGTTTTCATCTTTTGATAACTGAAATATTCTTCTATCTCTTAAACTTCTGCCGATATAACCACTAATGGTACCTTCATCCTCTTTTAAATCACCCCAAACCAAAGCTTGGTAGCGACGTTGAATACTGTGGTCGAAGAATTGCTTAGCTAAATTGGTCATAGCAACCTCATTTTTGGCAATAATTAACAAACCACTTGTATTTTTATCAATGCGGTGCACTAAACCCGGACGAATGTTCTTCTCCTTCATAAAAGGATTGTCTTGCAGGTAAAAAGCCAAAGCATTCACCAAAGTACCTCTGGCATTGTTATATCCGGGATGTACAACCATACCGGGCTTTTTATTTACCAAAAGCAAATCATCGTCTTCGTAAACAATATCTAAAGGTATATCTTCAGGCACAACCTCTGTATCTTTTGGAGGAGTTGCCATAACAATGGATATGACATCCAAAGGTTTGATTTTATAACTCGACTTAACGGGCTTTTCATTCACCAGAATTGAACCTGCATCTGCCGCAGCCTGTATTTTGGTTCTGCTCGCATTCTCAATTCGGTTCATCAGGAACTTGTCTATGCGCAACATACTCTGGCCTTTATCAACCACCAAACGGAAATGTTCGTATAATTCCTTTTCTTCTAATTCGTCAATTTCTTCGTCAAATTCATTCATCTCCCGCAAATATACTCCGATTAAAAAGCTTAAGCCAATTTTTACTTTTTAAATTAAATCCAATCAACAAAACATCAACCCTCATTCAACGTTTAAGCTAATGTTCACTAAATCTAAAATCGTAAATCCCAAATCGTAAATCGTAAATCCCAAATCGTAAATCTCTCTTTTCACAATTAATAATTATTCTTGCATATGTTATTCAAAAAACCATCCTACTTTTTTTACGCTATCAATATTTGTTTACTGGCATTGGCTTTAGGTATTTTTATTAAGGCTGATGTAAGTGAAGACCAGAAAGCCAAATCTGGGTTTCAATC
>JBMLOK010000338.1:1425-2905 GCA_049243005.1 Bacteroidia bacterium
ATAGCACCGGGTAAAATGTATGAGATTAAATTACCTGCAGACAGAATTTTAAATTCACCATTAGCATCTAAAGTGAAAGATGGCATTCTTCAATTGGGTGATATGAAAATGGATTCGATAATAAAGGAAGATTTGATTTTAGAATTCGAATACGAAGTTCAAAAAGGCGAAACTTTTGAAAGCATTGCCAAAAAGCAAAACATCAGCAAAGAAAACTTAATGTTATGGAATGGCTTCACTTATGAACAAGCGCTTAAACCTGGAACTAAATTAAAGATAAAGAGAGTCGATGAGTAGGTAATCAGTTTGGAGTGTGAGTATTGAGCAAGCAAGGAATCAGTTTAGAAAGAAAATTTTCCTCCTCACTCACACTTTAATCAGTTTGGAGTGTGAGTATTGTGCAAGTTTATAATTATGTTGTTAACCAAACACTCACATTCACAACCACAATCAAACACGAATCTATCTAGTGGGAGAGTATTGCGTTAGTATATTATACTATGGAAAAATTTTGGAAATCGATAAATGTTTTCATCCTCTTAACCTTAATTTCATTATTAGGATACGGATTTTTTATTGATAACATTTTTCTTGAATTTCAACCAATCGACTATGTTGGTTATTCAGTTTTATTATTAGCGATAATCTCCCAGATAATATTAACAATTGTTTCAAGAAATAAAGGCATTAAAAGACACATCTATTTAAGTGCAATTTTTTTTTCAGTTTTTATTCATATCTATTTCAAATCAACTTTGGGTAGATGTTCTGAATATTCGAGAGATAGAAATTACTTTTATCAGCCATGTAATTGTGTTTATAATCCTTGTTCTCTTTCAAAAGAAATTCTAAATGATTTAAACAGGTTAGATAGTATAACAAAAGTACCTGAAATAAGAAATCAAATACGAGATTGGAATAAGGCAAGTTACGATGAACCATCACTGTGGGAAGTTAAAAATGAAGCATATAGGTATAAGTTGAGTTATTCAGGGTTTACCGAAATTGTTCGAATAGAAAGAAAAGAAAATAAATACTTTGTAATAAGAAAAGTTTTTAATGGATCTGCCGGTAGTCCAAATACTAATCCAATCATTTCTACTTATGAATTGTCAGAACATACATGGGATTCAATTACTAAAAAATTAGTCGAATTGAATTTTTGGATACATCCAACTTCAGATAGTTGTAATTATTTACATGGATCTATTTGCAGTATTGAAGGTTACAACCCAATAAAAAATGAATGCACCTTGAAAAATTATCACGTTGTTGAAAGAAACTGCCATAAGGATTCAGTTTTTATAAATATGTGTGATTTGTTTAAGAAAGTTAAATAGAGCGCCAACTATTTAAACATTAAAACTTAAACCAAAAGTATCAACTCCAGCAACTCAATCACGAATAGTTGAAATGAATAAAATTAATAAGCCTCATAGATAAAAGTATCAGCGAAAAACTGGTCCACCGAAAGTATCAC
>JBMLOK010000339.1:0-1336 GCA_049243005.1 Bacteroidia bacterium
ACATATTTAATCACTTCATCAACTTTTTGTTTGTTGTTATGGTGATTTTTAATTGTATTGATAATGGAATTTCGTGTAGCCTTATCAGCAGTATTTAATGTATAAATGATTGGTAAGGTTAGTTTCTTTTCCTTGATATCAATTCCATGTGGTTTACCAATATCATCATCATTATAATCTAATAAATCATCTTTGATTTGAAACGCAATGCCGATTTTTTCACCAAATAAACGCATCAACTCAACTTGCTCCGGAGTTGCACCTGCGCTGGCTGCACCAATGGCACAACATGAAGCAATTAATGATGCTGTTTTTTTTCTGATGATATCGTAATAAACCTCTTCTGATAGGTTGAGATTCCGGGATTTTTCTATCTGTAATAATTCCCCTTCACTCATGGCTTCAACTGCCACACTAATAATTTCCAATAAATGAAAATCTTTATTTTTTACACTTAAAAGTAATCCTTTAGAAAGTAAATAATCACCAACCAAAACGGCAATTTTATTTTTCCAAAGTGCATTGATGCTAAAAAAACCTCTACGTTCATCACTATCGTCAACAACATCATCGTGAACCAATGTAGCCGTATGAAGTAATTCTACCATACTGGCAGCGCGATAAGTAGATTCGTTAATATCACCAATTAACTTGGCTGCATAAAACACAAACATGGGTCTCACCTGCTTGCCTTTTCGCTTTACGATATAGGTCATAATCGTATCCAAAAGGGCAACATTACTCTTCATGGCCTCTCTGAATTTTGATTCAAAAAGGTCTAATTCCTGCTCTATTGGCGCTTTTATGTGGTCTATTTTGCTCAAGTGTTCTATGCAAATAAAGGTATTTCAAACTGAATTCTAAAAACATGATACCAATTCATGACAAATTGAATAAATTGAGCTTGATTTAATTCTTAAAAAATGATTGAAACCGCCAATTTTATATTAAGATTCTGGAACGAAAATGACTTGAATTCATTAGTAAAATATGCCAATAATCCGCTGATAGCCGCTAACTTAACAGATAAATTCCCATATCCATATACTGAGGAAAGAGGAAAAGCATTTATTACGTTTGCCTCTCAACATGATACTCATCATATTTTTGCCATTGAAATTAACGGAGAAGCTTGTGGTGGAATTGGAATTCATCCTCAGGACGATATTCAGCGATTAAATGCCGAATTGGGATATTGGCTGGCAGAACCATTTTGGGGACAAGGAATTATATCAAATGCCATTCCGCTGATAGTAAACTATGCATTTAGCAATTTACCAATAACCCGAATTTTTGCCAGACCATTTGGAAGAAATATTGCTTCACAAAAAGTTCT
>JBMLOK010000340.1:0-3018 GCA_049243005.1 Bacteroidia bacterium
GATGCCATCGAGTTTTTGAAACGTTTTCTATCGTTTTCGTTCAAGTGAATTTTTCTTAAACGAAGTGACTGTGGTGTGATTTCTACCAACTCATCATCTTGAATATATTCCATACATTCTTCTAATGAGAAATTAATTTTTGGTGTCATACGAGCTTTATCATCAGTACCCGATGCACGCATATTCGTTAATTTCTTTTCTTTGGTAACGTTTACAACTAAGTCATCCTGACGATTGGTTTCACCAATAATCTGACCCATGTAAATGTTCTCACCTGATTCAATAAAGAAACTTCCTCTATCTTGTAATTTATCAATTGAATAAGCAATAGCTTTTCCAAGTTCACCTGAAATCATTACACCTGCACCTCTATTAGGAATTGCTCCTCTCCAAGGCTCAAATGCTTTGAAACGATGCGCCATAATAGCCTCACCAGCAGTTGCTGTTAATATATTATTTCTTAATCCGATGATACCACGTGAAGGAATTTCAAATTCTAAATGAATCAAATCTCCTTTTGGTTCCATAATTAACATGTCACCTTTACGCTGACTTACATATTCAATTACTTTACCTGCGTATTCTTCAGGAACGTTTACAGTTAAGATTTCAATTGGCTCACATTTCTGACCATTGATTTCTTTTAGAATTACTTGTGGTTGTCCAACTTGTAATTCATATCCTTCACGTCTCATAGTTTCAATCAAAACAGATAAGTGAAGAATACCACGACCAAATACCAAATATGAATCTGCTGAATCAGTTTCTTCAACACGTAAAGCTAAATTCTTTTCTAATTCTTTGAACAAACGATCGCGTAAGTGACGTGATGTTACAAACTTTCCTTCTTTACCAAAGAAAGGAGAATTGTTAATCATGAACATCATGTTCATAGTAGGTTCGTCGATTTTAATAGGAATCAAACCTTCAGGATTTTCAAAATCTGCAATGGTATCACCAATTTCAAATCCATCAATACCCATCACCGCACAAATATCACCTGCACCAACTTCTTCTACTTTCTTTTTACCTAAACCTTCGAAAGTATAAAGTTCTTTGATTCTTGATTTTTGAATAGAACCATCTCTTTTTACAATACTTACCGGTTGGTTAACTCTGATGCTTCCTCTTAATATTCTACCAATGGCAATACGTCCGGTAAAAGTTGAGAAATCCAAAGAAGTAATTTGCATTTGCAAAGAACCTTCTTTTACTACAGGAGCTGGAATACCTGAAATAATATCATCTAATAATGAGGTGAAATCTGTTGTTGGATTTTTCCAGTCTCTTCCCATCCAACCCATCTTAGAACTTCCGTACATGGTATGGAAATCTAATTGTTCTTCTGTAGCTTCTAAATTGAAAAATAAATCAAATACTGCATCATGAACTTCATCAGGTCTGCAATTTGGTTTGTCTACTTTATTAATTACTACAATTGGTTTTTTACCCAAAGCCAAAGCCTTTTGCAATACAAAACGAGTTTGTGGCATCGGACCTTCAAAAGCATCAACTAATAGTAAAACACCATCAGCCATGTTTAAAACCCTTTCAACTTCGCCTCCAAAGTCACTGTGACCAGGAGTATCAATAATGTTGATTTTTGTTCCTTTGTAATTAACTGAGATGTTTTTCGCCAAAATTGTAATTCCTCTTTCACGCTCTAAATCGTTGTTATCGAGGATTAAGTCGCCCTTTTCCTGGTTTTCACGAAAAAGTTGAGTTTGGTGAATGATTTTGTCGACTAAGGTTGTTTTTCCATGGTCAACGTGTGCAATAATGGCAATATTTCTTATGTTCTGCATGATTTTTTAAAAAGCCTGCAAATCTAAGACTTTTAATGTTAAGAAACTGCAAAACCTTGATTATTTGCTAAATATTCACTGAAAATCGCTGTAAATAGCCATTTAATAATGGTAAACAATCTGAAAATTAACATTATTCCGATAAAAATTTTGTACTTTTGTTTCTATTAATGAAAAAACTTTTAGCCATATTCATGCTTTTTCTACTTTTAGGTACTTCAAGTAACCTGAAGGCTAATTTGCATTTTTGTGGTGATGTTTTAACTCAATTTGGTTTTGGAGAACATGAAACTGAACCCTGCGATTGTGCTGACATGAGTTCAATGGATTGTTGTGAAGATGTTATTATTAAATCACAAAACTCCGCTCCTGCCCTTTTAAGTTCATTAGAATTCAAACACTTCTCTTCAGATTTATTGGTTTTTATGATTTCCGAAAAAGTCGAAATCATTTCAAAACTTGATAAATCCCCCATTCATTTTTTCAAAAATCAAGGTTATCGACAACGAGGAGAAACCGAACTTTCTCTTTTGTCGGTTTTTAGAATTTAGGATGATTACTTAGCACGCAAAGCTTGCTAAAAAACTTGTTTCATTTCTTTGGTGAATTATTCACCCAAAAACATCATTCAAAATTTTAAAAAACTTATCATGAAAAAACTTATTGTTTCAATTATTTCTATATTTTCATTTTTCGCATCTCAGGCTCAAACTACAGCCATGGATTTCTCACGTAATGATTGTGATGGAAATCCGGTTCACTTATTTTCTTTATTAGATTCAGGTTACACCGTTGTTCTGGAGTATGTAATGATTCCGAATTGTCAACCATGCATTACTGCGGGAAAAGGCTTAACATCATTGGTTGAACCTTTTAAAACCTCACATCCCGGAAAAGTAAAAATCCTTCAAATAGCTTATTCTAATTCATATACATGTGAAGGTATGCAGTCATGGAAATCAGCAAATGGATTCACTCATCAAATTCTAACTTTAGGTAATGATGAAGTGGAATATTATGGTGGAATGGGAATGCCGACAATTGTGGTAGTAGGTCCTAAAGACCGTTATGTTCACTACAAAAAACAAGGCTATTCTGTTTCTCACAATGCCAATATTACCAATGCTATCAACAATTCGCTTGCAGGTTTAACAGGCTTGGAAACTTACAAAGAAAATTTAGCTAAAATTTATCCAAACCCTGCAACAAAATC
>JBMLOK010000340.1:3118-6993 GCA_049243005.1 Bacteroidia bacterium
GGAAATTATTTTATGATACCAAACTAAGCGATAACCAAACTCAAAGTTGTGCAAGCTGTCACCAACAAAGCAATGGATTTACCGATTCTGCTGCTTTTAGTGTTGGGACCAATGGTGCTTTGGGTGATAGAAATGCTATGCAAATCATTAATCTGGCTTGGTCTAAGTTTTTGTTTTGGGATGGAAGAAGAGCAACATTAGAAGCACAAGCTCATGATCCTGTAACCAATCCCATTGAAATGAGAAATACTTGGCCAAATGTGGTGAGTCGCTTACAAAATGATGCAGCATATCCTAATCTATTTTTCAAGGCTTTTGGCACCAAAAACATCGATTCAAACTTGGTAGTTAAAGCAATTGCTCAGTTTGAAAGAACCATGATTTCATTCAATAGCAGATTCGATAAATTCTATTTTGATGGTGATACCACTGTTTTGAATGAATCTGAAAAAAGAGGTCAGGCCTTGTTCTTTGGTAAAGCCGATTGTAACCATTGTCATTCAGATGTTTTATTAACTGATGATGCTTTGCGTAATAATGGACTGGATTTAACCTTTAAAGATAAAGGACGTGGGATTGTTACCAAAAATCCTTTAGATGATGGAAAATTCAAAGTTCCTACCTTAAGAAACATTGAAGTTACCGCTCCTTATATGCACGACAGTAGATTCAAAACTTTGGAAGAAGTGGTGAATTTCTACAACGAAGGAATTGTTAAAAATTCCCCAAATATTGATGAGAACATGGAAGTTATAAATAAAGGTCTTAATTTAACTCAACAGGAAAAAACTGACCTGGTTGCCTTTATGAAAACACTAACTGACCATGAATTTTTAAATAATACAAAACTGAGTAAACCATAAAAAAATGAAAAAAATATTCTTATTAATCCTGATAATTTCAGGAATACAAATCAGCGCTCAAACAGGAGTTATTAAAACAGCTATTAAAGTTTTTGGAAATTGCACTGCTTGTAAGGAGCGAATTGAAGAGGCTTTAGATGTACCTGGAATTAAATCTGCTGAATGGAACATCGATACCAAAGAACTCAAACTGGTTTATAATTCAGATAAAATCAGTATCGAACAAATACATCAAATTATTGCTAAAGCCGGACATGATACTGAAAAAGTAAAAGCACCGGATAGTATCTACAGCAAACTTCCTGAATGTTGTTTGTTCAGGGAAAATCCCAATACACATCATGATTAAACAAACATTAGTATTTCTTTTTGTTTTTTGTTTGATGTTTTCTTTGAAGGCACAAGTCAATCAGTCTATCAAAGGAATTGTATCGGAAACAGACAACAAAGGAAATATCAAACCAATTGAAGCTGCCAGTGTATTTTGGTTAGGAACCCAATTGGGAACCAAAACAGATAGCAATGGTATATTTAATTTAGCTGTTACCGATAAAACCAAACGACTTGTAATTACTTATGTAGGTTACAAACCTGATACCATTTTTGTAAGTAAACAGCAATTCATTAAAGTAATGCTGATTAATAAAAATGAGCTTGAAGAATTTTCTGTTTCCTATGAAAGAAAAAGTTCTGAAGTGAGTTTTATCGACCCTTGGAAAACAACGGTGATGAACGAAAAAGAGTTGTTTAAATCTGCATGTTGTAACCTTTCCGAAAGTTTTGAAACAAATCCTTCAGTGGATGTTTCATTTGCTGATGCCTTAACCGGAACCAAGCAAATTCAGATGTTGGGATTGGCCAGTCAGTATACTTTAATGAGTCAGGAAATGATTCCTTCAACAAGAGGAATTGCGGCCAATATTGGAACTGCTTATACACCCGGTTCCTGGTTAAACAATATTCAAATAACCAAAGGACAAGGTTCGGTAGTAAATGGATTTGAAAGTCTGGCAGGGCAAATTAATACTGAACTTCATGCAACTGAATCACATGATAAATTAATGTATAATGCATACTATGGTGCCGGAGGAAGACTAGAGAACAACCTGGTTTATACAGGAAAAGTAAATAGCAGGTTTTCAAATACCATTTTATTACATGCCAATGCTACTGTTTTAGAAAGAGATCATAACAAAGATAGATTCATGGACAATCCAAAAGGATTCCAATACAATATGATGTATCGTTTCAGGTATCAATTGTATAAAGGATTGAATTTACTTGGAGGATTCAGATTTGTGGAGGATAGTCGAACAGGCGGCCAATTGGGTTATTCAAGAAATGCAGAAAGTTCATCTGTTAAAAAATACGGCATTGAATTAGATACTAAAAGAACCGAAGGTTGGTTGAAAATCGGATATATTTTTCCAAACAAGGTTTATAAGAGTATAGGACTTCAATTAAGTGCAGTAAATCAGGAAAACAAAGCCCTGTTTGGATTACAAAATTACCAAGGTTTACAAAATACTTTATATTCTAATTTGATATATCAAAGTGTAATTGGTAATACCAATCATAAATTCAAAACTGGATTGAGCTGGCAATACGATAAACATGAAGAAAATCTAAGCAAATTCAGTAATGAATTACCGATTCAATATTTTAGAAAAGAAAATGTTGCAGGAAGTTTTTTCGAATACACCTATTCTCACCTAGCTATTTTCACAATGGTTGCAGGAATTCGTGCAGATTATAATTCAATTTTTGGCGGATTTGTTACGCCAAGATTGCATTTAAGATACGCACCATTGGCAACAACTGTTATTAGAGCATCAATGGGTAGAGGACAAAGAACACCTTCACTTCTTGGTGAAAACTTAAGTTTATTGGCAAGTTCAAGAAGATTTTATTTCCCCAAAGACAATTTGGTATTCATTACTGCTCCTAAATTTTATGATTTAAACAGAGCAGGAATTCAGCCTGAAGTTGCATGGAATACCGGAATAAGTATCAACCATGAATTCAAATTAAACTACAGACCAGCCAGCATTGGAATTGATTATTTTTATACCCAATTCAGTAATCAATTGGTGGTTGATAGGTATGCAGATTCGAGGTCGGTTTACTTTTCTAATTTAAACGGACAGAGTTATTCGCACAGCGCACAAATTCAGTTGGATATTCAACCAAAACGAAGGTTTGATATTCGTTTAGCATATAGGTTTTATGATGTCAAAACACAATATCAACAAGGAATGATGAGTGCTCCTTTGGTATCAAAACACAGAGCATTTAGTAATTTCTCTTATCAAACAAAAAACAAATGGAGTTTTGATTATACTTTTCAGTGGATTGGTCAAAAACCTTTACCAGGAACAGCAAATAATCACCATGGAGAAACATTTTCGAATTTTTCTGATGATTTTTTCCTGAGTAATGTTCAAGTCACCAAAAGCTTATTCAACAAACAACTCGAAGTTTATGCAGGTGTAGAAAATCTCTTTAATTTTATGCAACACCATGCCATTTTAAATGCCAATGAACCTTTTGATGAGTTTTTTGATGCCACATTAATCTGGGGACCCATATTTGGAAGAATGCAATATGCAGGTTTGAGATGGAGACCGCAGTTTAAAAATGCGAAAAACTAAAGAGCTTGATTATTTAAAACTAATTCCATTTCACAAAAAAAGGCCGACTCAAAAAAATGAGTCGGCCTTTTTTATTTTGGAATTATAATTAGTGAGAACCACCAAGTTTTTTATCAAACGAAATACCTTGTTCTTTAAGAATTCCACTCACTTTAAATGCATAAAATGCTAAGTAAGCAAAACATAAAACTCCAACAATATAACTGTATTGGATATTGTTAATTTCATCGGCAACAAAACCTTGTAACCATGATACAATTCCACCACCCATAATCATCATAATTAAGAAACTACTTCCCTGACTTGTATGTTTTCCTAAACCACTAATTGCAAGTGTAAAAATACAAGGCCATAAAGTACT
>JBMLOK010000340.1:7093-10201 GCA_049243005.1 Bacteroidia bacterium
ACATAAGGCGCAACAAAACGAAGTATTTTCTGCATGTTCATGTTTTCAGTAAATGCTTCAACTGCACCAGTCCATCTTCCAATCATTAAACTTGCCCAATACAATGAAATATATGGAGCAATATCTTTAGTTAGAAATCCCAAATTCTTTTCCATATAAGCAGGTAAATTACTTGCTGTAGAAACTTCAACTCCTACATAAACAAAAATAGCTATCATACCCATAATTAACTGAGGGTATTTAAGTGCAGAACTTCTGGTATTTTTTGAATCTGAAACTTCTTCTGCTATAGCTGCTGGTTTATCAGGTAAAGAGGAGAATTTTAATAAAATAGCAACAAGTAAAAATGCCAAACCCAAAACTAAATAAGGAATTTTAACACTCTCAATACTCATACTTGTATTGCTTGAACTAGCCGAACCAAAAATGGCAAAACTTACAATTAATGGACCAATAGTAGTTCCTAAATTATTGATTCCACCGGCCAAAGTTAATCGCTGAGAGCCTGTGCTTATTGGACCTAAAGCAATAGCTAATGGATTGGCAACTGTTTGTTGTAAAGAAAAACCCAATGCTACCATAAATAATCCGGATAACATCAAAGGAAACGAAGCATTATTTGCAGCAGGATAAAACAAAAGTGTACCTAAAGCAGAAATAACTAAGCCTAAAGTTAATCCGTTTTTATACCCAATTTTATTTACTAAATCTTGTTTAATTAACATTGAAATTCCCATGTAAATTAATGAACCAACCGTATATGCAATATAAAAAGCCAAAGAAACCAACTGACTTTCACCTTGCGATAAATTAAAGGTTTGTTTGAATACAGGAATTAAAATATCATTACTTGCTGCAACAAAACCCCAGAAAAAAAACACAATAACCAGAGGAATAAACTGCCCCCAATTTGTTTTAGTAGATTCAATACTCATATTTTATGTTAATATTTTTTAATAACGCATAATACCACTTTCTAAATGAAATTTATATCATCTTTTTAATTTTTGAGAAAATTGATGTCTGAATAGATTTAACTTTGAGATACAATAACCAATATCCTAAGATTATGATCAACAAAATTTTAGTCCCAACAGATTTCTCAGCAGCAGCAAGCAATTCGCTGGATTATGCAATTGGTTTTGCCAAGAAAACCAATGCCGAAATTTTGGTTTTACACATCAATCAGGTGGCCTTGGTTGATGCCAGTATGCCTGCCGAAACCTACCAGATGTTCGTCAAAGAAATTGAAGATTTCACCTCAGAACAGTTTTCCAAAATTGAGAATAAACTCAATGAGCAAAAAGTAAAATACACACTATTGAGCAGATATGGCTTTGTAGCCGATGAAATTTGTGAGATTTCAGAAAACGAAAACATCGATTTAATTGTAATGGGAACAACCGGTGCCAGTGGAATAACCGAGGTACTTATTGGAAGTAATTCAGCCTCAGTTGTTGCTAAAACTAAAATCCCAGTTTTAGTAATTCCTCCTTCAACTCCTTATAAAGATTTAGAGAAAATTGTATATGCTACCGATTACAATGAACCTGAATTTTCATCTTTTTTAAGGTTGATTTATTATGCTGAATTGTTTGATTGTCCGCTTGATGTGATTCATGTAAAATCTGAAAACGACAGGTATTTTAATGCTGAAAATAATTTCTTCAAAAAGAATAAAGACAAAATTTCATATCCTAAATTACAATTCATCAATTTAGAAAAAGGAGATATCATTAATAGTATTAACACTTATATCGATGACCATCATGCAGATTTATTAGTGATGGCCAAACATAACCGCAATTTCTTTGATCGTTTGTTCCACAGAAGTTTGAGCAAAAAAATGGCTTTTCATACCCATATTCCTTTGTTGATTTTAGTGAAAGAAAACAACCACGATTAAGTAATTAAGCTTTATTTCAAACAAAAAAAGGAAAATCTGTTTATCACAAATTTTCCTTTTTTTTTGCTTCAGGTTGATTTCAAAATCTATAATCAACCTGAAAATATTATGGTTGAATTAAAACTATCCGTTCATTGAAGCAAGAAACTCTTCATTTGAACGAGTGCCTCTCATATTCTTCAAGACTAAATCCATTGCTTCTTCCGGATTCATATCGGCCAAATGATTACGTAATACCCAAATACGTTGAAGTGTAGTTTTATCTAATAATAAATCTTCTCTTCTTGTACTTGATGCAACAATATCAATAGCAGGGAAAATACGACGGTTAGCTAATTTTCTGTCTAATTGTAATTCCATATTACCGGTACCTTTGAATTCTTCAAAAATAACCTCATCCATTTTCGAACCGGTTTCTGTTAATGCAGTAGCTATAATTGTTAATGAACCACCATGTTCAATTTTTCTAGCAGCTCCAAAGAATCTTTTTGGTTTATGAAGTGCATTTGCATCAACACCACCAGATAAAATTTTACCTGAAGCAGGTTGAACAGTATTAAATGCACGAGCCATACGTGTAATTGAATCAAGAAGAATCACTACATCATGACCACATTCTACCAATCTCTTTGATTTTTCAAGAACAATATTGGCAAGCTTTACATGCTTATCTGCAGGTTCGTCAAATGTCGAAGCTACAACTTCTGCACGAACGCTTCTTTGCATATCTGTAACCTCTTCCGGTCTTTCATCAATCAATAAAATGATTAAATAAACTTCAGGATGGTTTTTAGCAATAGCATTGGCAATATCTTTTAATAAGATAGTTTTACCTGTTTTAGGTTGAGCAACAATTAATCCACGTTGTCCTTTTCCTATTGGTGCAATCAAGTCGATAATTCTTGTAGAGTTACTGCTTGAATTATCTGCAATTCTTAATTTTTCATCGGGAAAAAGTGGAGTTAAATGTTCGAATGCAACACGGTCTCTAACCTCTGCAGGAATTCTACCATTAATCACTTCAATTTTTACCAAGGCAAAATACTTCTCTCCTTCTTTAGGTGGACGAATTGTACCTTTTACTGTATCTCCGGTTTTTAGTCCGAATAATTTTACCTGAGATGGTGAAACGTACACATCATCAGGAGAAGGCATGTAGTTATAATCTGATGATCTTAAAAAACCATAACCTTCCTGAATCA
>JBMLOK010000341.1:0-6851 GCA_049243005.1 Bacteroidia bacterium
TGGCAGCAGTTACAAGAGAACTTTGGCTTTTAGCTTTTTGCTTTTAGCTTACAATTTTGTGTAATTAAAACGATTGGTTGTTGTAAGAAATATTTTTTTAATCATTCAAAAAATAACAAAAACGCCACTTCCCAGCAGCGTTTTTGTTCTATTAAAAGCATTAAAAACTAGATTGGAAATACAATTATATTTCTACAAGAATCCAAGCCAGATGCCAGCAGCAAGTAGCCAGCAGCAAAAATAAATCTAAATTGGAAAGACAATTGTATTCCCACCGAAATCTAAGCCAATAGCCATAGCCAAAAGCCAAAAGCCGCTCTAAATACTTTGGCTTTTAGCTTTTTGCTTTTGGCCTCAGATTTAGTGTAATTAAAACGAATGGTTGTTATGAGAAACATTTTTTCCATCATTCAAAAAACAAAAAAACGCCACTTCCCAGCAGCGTTTTTGTTCTATTAAAAGCGTTAAAAATCTTGATTGGAAATAAAATTGTAATCCTTCCTAAATCCGAGCCAGATGCCAGCTGCTAGTAGTCAGAAGCCGCTCTAAATACTTTGGCCATTAGCTTTTTGCTTTTGGCCTCAGATTTATTGTAATTAAAACGAATGGTTGTTATGAGAAACATTTTTTCCATCATTCAAAAAACAAAAAAACGCCACTTCCCAGCAGCGTTTTTGTTCTATTAAAAGCGTTAAAAATCTTGATTGGAAATAAAATTGTAATCCTTCCTAAATCCGAGCCAGCAGCCAGCAGCCAGTAGCCAGTAGCCAGAAGCAAAAAAATAAATCTAAATTGGAAAGACAATTATATTCCCACCGAAATCTAAGCCAATAGCCATAGCCAAAAGCCAAAAGCCGCTTTAGTTGCGCAGCAACTAAAGATTAGCTACTGTCCTCCCTTTCGGATACCTCACTTCATAAGTGAAGATGATTTTCTTGCTTTCTTTTGAATTCAATTTCAATTTCCAAGTGAGTAAGCCTGTTAGTGGATCAAGCTCAGCTCCATCACCATCCAATAAATTTACCTTGATTTCTTCAGTGCCTTGAACAACCGGAATTTGGTCTTCAAGTTTAATTTCAATTGGAATGTTTTTAGAGTTTCTTACCAGTAATTCTATACTTCTGGTTTCAACTTTTTCCTGATCTATCATTTTTACTTTGTATTTCTCTTTGATTTTTTTCCTACTTAATCCAATGGTTCTATCTTTTCCTAAATTCACATAAATGGTGTCTTTTACTCCATCAGCCATCAGCATAATTTCACCTGCAAATAGTCCATCAAAATGAATTCTGGCTTTTCCAGGTAAGATGTTTAAATCCTCCCAACCACCAACACCGGCCATTAAAAATGCATCTGTACTAAGTTTGGGAACAGCAGCAAATTCAAGTTGCATAGGAATATTCTTTTGGTTAATCATCACTTTGTGGTTTTTACCATCACTGTTTATTTCATAATTTAATTTGATGTCATATTCTGTTCTGATAAGGTTTTCGGTTACTTCAATAAAATCTGTAATTGATTTTTGTTCTGCCATATCATCATTAAAACTAGGGGCATTGTTATCTAGAGTAACACTTTCTTTTTGCATCGGAATTACACTGTTTGATGTAATTCCAATTGCTTTTCTTTTTGTTCTGTTGAAGTATTCTATAAAGCTAATTACCCATGGACTCAATTCAGGTTTGGTATTGTTATCATAAGCATTGGTAGTTGATATACTCATGTTTACATTTTTCCAGTCGATACCCGATTGCTGATTGATGGAAGCAAAATAAATCAATTGCATGTTTTTGCTTTTCTCCTCTGCTTTTAAATCATAGGAAGGTGTCCATGATGCATTTGAAATTAGGTAGTTGAAATGCAATTGAGTATTAGCCGGCGATTCTGCATAAACAGTAACAATTACTCTATGTGTGGCAACAGATTCTTCTTCTCCTTCTGCATATTGTCCGTTTTGAAGATTCATTAAGTTTTGTTCACGAACTTGCAATTGTGCTAAAACTTTGTCTTTTTTAGCTTTGTTTTTATCGAGCTTAAATTCTTGTTCAAGAATGCCACTTAATCTGTCTTTTAATAAATTTAAAGCATCTTTTAAAAGCGGTAATGAATCTTTTGGAAAATCGCCTTTCATCATACGATTGTTTACCAAAAGATTTTTTTCAGCAACAATAACTTTGTATTTGTAATCAATTTCTTTTAGGTCGAAACGAATTTCTTCAATTGAATCTCTTACATCTCTTAATGCTTTATCGTACTGACCTGTTTTCTTAGGTTTTTCCTTGTATAGAATATTATGGGTGGTTTCCATAACAACTCCTGATTTAGTTGTTGCCTGAAGTGAGTTTTCGTCAATAACAGGAGAAATGTTCTCAAAAATAAACTCATTATTTCCCGGTAATAGGTATACATTTTCAGAATAATGAAGATAAGCACCCTGTAAGAAAACCTGAACCTTTTGTAAATGTGCTTTAATTGGTTTGTTTTGTGCTTGAACTGAAACTGACATCAGCAGTAATAAGGCGAAAATGAGTTTTTTCATAATTTTTTGTTTTGTTACTTGAATGATGCAAGCGAATGTGATATTCCATAAATTACAGGAAAATATTTTTTTATGTCCCTTCAAATCAGTGTTTTAAATGATGATGAGCTTTTAAGTCAGTATCGACTTAAGAGGGACAATAAACTATTGGGTGAACTTTTTAAGAAACATGCTTTGATGGTATTTACGGTTTCAATGAAATACCTGAAAAATGAGGATGAAGCGAATGATGTTGTGATGAATATTTTTGAAAAATTATTAAAGGAATTACATCAACATCAACCCGAAAATTTCAAAGCCTGGTTATATACCATTACAAAAAATCATTGTTTAATGATTTTACGAAAACCTATTAAAGAATCTTCTTTTGGTTTGAATGAAAATGAAGATGGTTTTATGGAATCAGATATGTTTTTGCATCTATCAGATGATGAACATGAAAAAGAGGAACAATTACAAATACTGGAACAAGCTTTACCTGAGTTAAAATCTCAGCAAAGAACCTGTATTGAATTGTTTTATTTAAAAGGGAAATCATATGAAGAGATTGCAAAACAAGAAAAATTGAGTTTAAATGAGGTGAAAAGTGCTATTCAGAATGGTAAAAGAAATTTAAAAATCATTCTAAATAAAAAAGGATTGTACCTAATTTTAATAGTAAGTGTATGGATGAGCAAAATTGTATAAGCGAACAAAACTGGTTGAAATATTCAGCCGGAGAATTAAATGCAGATGAGATTCGTCTGTTGAATTCGCATTGCCAAAATTGCGAAATCTGTTCAGACATCAAAGAAGGAATTGATGCCATGAAATCTCCTGCAACACTTGAATCTCAAATCAATAACATAAAAGATAAAATTGATCAAAAAACCAAAAAGCGTTTTATATTTTTAAATGTAACAACTATAAGTATCGCAGCTTCTGTTTTATTTGGCTTACTTCTTTTTTGGTTTTTATTCCCTTCACAAAATCAGTTAGCTATCAAGCCTGAAATAGTTAATACACAATCAGAATCTGGAGTAAAATCGCCAGAAAACGAAATAATTACTGCAGAAAAGGCAATTGATATCCAACAAAAATCAGCATCAAAAAAACAAGTAATCAAATCTGTTCCAGAACCAATTACGATTATTCAACCTGAAAATATTAGTAGCAATGATATTTCAATGTCAGAATCTGTTTCAAAAGATGGAGCTGGTTTGAATGAAAATCAAGTAGCACCGACTCAGAACCAAACCGAATCGGATGATATGAATGTAAGTGAATCTAAAATTACACAAGTTCCATCTGTTGTTAATGTTCCTCAAAATGTTTCAACAAAAGAATCAACTTCAAAAGTTTCACAAGCTAGTAAAAAAACAAAAAGTTTGTTTGAACCATCTACTAAAAAAACATCAATTCCATCGGCTAATAATGCCATATCAAACAATGTTTTTAATGAAGAAAATATCAGAAATTTAAATGATTTTACTCCTAAGGATTCTAGTTGGATGGTTTTACAGCAAGCAAATCGTTTGTTTAATGAATTGAATTATTCAGGTAGTTTAGCGATTTGTGATTCAATGTTGAATTTCCCGAAAGAAGCTCATTTTTCTAAGTTTGTACTCTTAAAAACAAAGATTTTAGTAAGTACCTCAAGCAAAGAAAAGGCCGAAGATTTTTTAAAGGAACAAATTAAAAAATATAAAATCCGCGATCAAATTTTAGTTGATTACCTGAAGATTTTAAAAGAGTAGTTTATTTTACGAAGAATAATCAGGATTCTTTTTATTTTGTGGGATGAATAAATTCAAAATCGGGTTCATTTTAATACTACTATTTAGTCTTGGTTCTTGTCAGTTAGGTAGATTCATATTCTACAATTTTGCAGATATCAAAGACCATAAAAAATTTCCTTCACGAGAATTATCTGCATCGAATAAACCATTCGAATTTTATCAGGTTAAAGAGCAAAAAGGACCAAAGGAATTAGATATAAATAGGAAGAAGCTGAGTTTTGAAAAGTTTCTTGAGTCTCAAAAAACAGTAGCCTATTTAATCATTAGAAACGATAGTTTATTGTATGAAAACTATTTTAGTAATTATAATCGTGAATCGGATGTTCCTTCTTTTTCGGTTGCTAAATCTGTTACATCAATTTTAATTGGAATTGCAATTCAGGAAGGCAAGATAACTTCAGTTGAAGATCCCATTACCAAATACTTGCCTGAAATGAAGGATCCAAACATGAAAAAAGTGAAAATCCGTCATTTATTGGATATGACCTCAGGCATTGATTACAATGAAAGTTACGTGAATCCTTTTGGTGATGCAGCAGCATTTTATTATGGAAGAAAATTGCGTACTCAATGTGCCAAAATGAAATGTGCAAAAGATCCGGGAACTGAATTTTACTACTCAAGTGGAAATACACAATTATTAGGTTTGATACTAGACCATGTATTGGCTCCGAAATCAGTAACATCATATCTGCAGGAAAAATTATGGACTCCATTACAAATGAAATATCCTGCTAGCTGGAGTATTGATAAAAAGAAAAATGGGATGGAAAAGACATTCTGTTGTTTAAATACTAAAGCTTTGGATTATGCAAAAATTGGAAGATTGTATTTAAACAAAGGCAATTGGAATGGCGTTCAAATCATCAATGAAGATTGGGTAAAAGAATCTACAAAAATTGAAGAAAAGGAGGGAAGTGTTTCATATTATAATAACCAATGGTGGATTCCTTCTAAGGATGGTGATTTTGTAGCACATGGCATTTTAGGTCAATATATTTATGTCAATCCGGCTAAGAATTTAATCATGGTGCGATTAGGTAAAAGTGAAGGTAAAATGCATAATTGGTTCGGTTTTTTTGTTGAAATGGCTAAGTATTACTAAAGATGGCATTTGGTTTTCCTCCATCTAGTACAGATTCAATTTTTATTTTGGATGACTCAAAAAATTACCAAATGGGAATTGCATTGGCTGCCTTTCAAAAAAATAGTTGGGACGTTATAGCTATTGATGAAAAAGCATTTTATGCCTTTAGTAATCCAATTGAACAAGGAATTTTTTCTGTTATTTTCTGTAATTGGAAAGACAAAACATTATTTCTAAAAAGCGAATCAGGTGATGGTTCATTGTTTGATGATGACAGAAATTTTGAGTACCTGGAAAGTTTCAAATCTGCTTTTTGGGAATTGAAAGATTCAGGGAATGAAGATGATTTTGTTGAACTATATAAAGCTTATAAAGAGAGCATTCCTACAGAAGAATTGCGTTTGGATGATGGAAAAGTAACTGAAGAGAATGCTTCTGCTTTAAAAGATATATTGGCCTTTTTTATTCCAAGAAAGGATTATTTTATTACTCCGATTCTTATCAATATCAATTTTTTTGTTTTTGCTTTGATGGTATTTTTCGGAGTATCAGTTATGGAGCCTAATTCAAATGATGTATTTGTTTGGGGAGGTGTTTTCAGACCTGCAGTTTTAGACGGAGAATGGTATAGAATCATTAGTGCATTTTTTGTTCATATTGGCTTGGTTCATTTATTGATGAACATGTTTGCCCTTTTGATGGTAGGAGCACAACTAGAATTGTTATTAGGGAAATGGCGATATCTACTGGCTTATATTTTTTGTGGCATTATAGCAAGCTGTGCCAGTTTATGGTGGCATCCTGCTACTGTTGGAGCGGGGGCATCTGGAGCAATTTTTGGTTTATATGGATTATTTCTTGCATTATTAGTTTCGAATTTACTGGATAGGAGAGTAAGGAAACCTTTATTATCGAGTATAGGTTTATTTGTAGTTTACAACCTGGCATTTGGCTTAAATGATGGAATAGATAATGCTGCACATATTGGAGGATTAATTGCAGGAATTATAGCAGGTTATTCGTATTATTTTGGACTAAGATTTTCGACCAATACATTTTACAAATGGAAATTACCTGCAATAATTATGAGCTTGTATTTGATACTAAGTTTATGGTTTGTAAGTAAACTAGATAATCCTTATGGAAGATATGAAAAGCTGATTTATGAATTTCAATACATAGAAGACAAGGCAATTAAAGCCCAGGAAAAAATTCAAGGTATAGATGAGAATCAAGCAATAATGGTCATAAGTACCGAGATTATTCCAACCTGGACAAAATGCAATCAAATAACCAAAGAACTGCATGAATTAGACTTGGATAAATCACTGAATAAAAGAAATGACTTATTGTATTCATACACACAAAACCGATTGATGTTTTTCGAAACCATGTTTAAAGCATCAAATGAAAAATCGAGGTTGTATGATGCTAAAATTGATTCATT
>JBMLOK010000342.1:0-2569 GCA_049243005.1 Bacteroidia bacterium
AATTGTGAAATTTCAACATAAACTCCCCAGTCGGTAACACCTGAGATAATTCCATCAAATTCTTCTCCAATAAAATCGCTTATATATTCAACCTGTTTATACCTAACACTTGCTCTTTCTGCATCAGCTGCTTTTACTTCCATAGCAGATGATTGTTTACAAAGGTCTTCAATCTCTTTTTCTGATGCAGATTTTCCTTTGTTTAAATATTCAAACAACAAACGATGTGCTATCAAATCGGGATACCTTCTGATTGGAGAAGTAAAGTGCGTATAATGATCAAATGCCAATCCGTAATGTAAGGTTTTATGAGTTGTATAATAGGCTTTACTCATGGTACGAATAGCCTGACTCTGAACCAAATTTTGTTCAGGTTTGCCTTCAACTTCTTCTAGTAATTTATTGAATGATCTGGCAATTGCTTTGATTCCACTGGTCATGATTTTATAACCAAATCGCGAAGCAAAAATATTAAACTGAGTTAGTTTGTCTTCGTTAGGTTCTTCATGCACACGGTAAACATAGGTTTTCTTTTCATCACCCTGTTTGAGTTTACTTGCATATTCAGCTACTTTTCTATTGGCAAGCAACATGAACTCTTCAATAAGTTTATGTGCATCTTTTCTTACTTTTAAATAAACATCAACCGGTTTAAAATTGGCATCTAACCTGAATTTCACTTCCTGAGTTTCAAAACTGATTGCTCCTTTGGAGAACCTTTGTTCTTTAAGGATTTTAGCTAAAGTATTGATGATATTTAATTCTTTAGCCAAATCACCTTCACCTGTTTCAAGTCGGGTTTGTGCCTCTTCATAAGTAAATCTTCTGCGCGAATGAATAATGGTTTTACCATACCAAGTTTCAATTACCTCAGCTTTATCATTCATTAAAACAACTACACTAAAAGTCAGTTTATCTTCATTGGGTCTAAGTGAACAAAGTCCGTTCGACAATTTCTCAGGTAACATCGGAATGGTTCTATCAACCAGATAAACCGAAGTTCCTCTTCTAATGGCTTCCTCGTTGAGCTTAGAACCTTTGGTTACATAATGCGATACATCAGCAATATGAACACCAATTTCATATAAACCTGATTGTACTTCCTTGAATGAGATGGCATCATCAAAATCTTTTGCATCTTCTGGGTCGATTGTAAACGTGAGTGTATCTCTGAAATCTCTTCTTGATTTGATTTCCTCTTTGCTGATTTTATCGGAGATTTTCTCCGCTTCCAATTCTACTTCTTCAGGGAATTTTGAAGCGAAACCAAATTCAGCAACGATTGCATTCATTTCGGTTTCATGTTCACCCGGTTTTCCTAAAACTGCAATGATTTCACCAACTGGATTTTGCGTATCTGAATTCCATTCAGTGATTCTTGCAATGGCTTTATCACCGTTTTTTGCACCGCCGAATTTTTCTTTTGGAATGAAAATATCGACATGCATTTTTTTATCATCTGTAGCGAGAAATCCGTAGTAAGCATGAACTTGTAAAATCCCAACAAACTGTTCTTTTTCACGTTTGATGATTTCAACTACTTCGCCCGATTTTTTAGCACCGGGTCTTTGAGCCAATAATGACACTTTTACTTTATCGCCATTTAAAGCGGTATTCATAAAATCAGGTGAAATATAAATATCATCTGAGCCATCATCAGGAATTACAAATCCTGCTCCATTTTGGGTTACATCCAATCGTCCTTCAATAAACTTATGAATGAAAGTTATTACAAATCTTCCGGCATCAATTTCTTCGAGCACTTGTTCTTTTACCAATTGTTTAATGGCAGCAATAATTTCATTTCTACCTTCACTGCTTTCAATTCCTAAACGGGAAGCGACTTGTTTATAATTCAAGACTTTTCTTCCTGCTTCTATAAATATTTTTTGGATTTTGTTTTTAAACAAATCCGGGTTCTTTTTTTTCTTCATGAGAGTTTTTCTCCACTAAATAATTTCCTGACATCATCAGGAATTGCAACTGTTTTAGCTGCTGTATAATCATAACAAACCATTCCTGTTTTTGCTTCACAGGCAATAGAATTGTCTTCTTTAATAAATCTATAATACAAGTCAAAACTTCTGGCACCTAAATCCCCAGCATCAACTTCTATTCTTAAATCTTCACTATAATAACATTCCTTTTTGTAAACAATTGCTACATCACCCATAATAACCGCAACGCCTCCAAGGTTCTTTTCAGAATAGTTAAATGACTGAAAGAACTGCATTCTGGCTTCATGAATCATACTTAAATAGGCATCATTACTTAAGTGATTTCCATAATTGATATCAGAAATTCTAACTTTTATAGTCGTGGAAAACCTAAGTGTTTTTGGTAGCTCTAGTTTAATTCTTGCCATCGTTACTTGAATAGATAATTGTTTTTCCGGAAATCGATTCTGCCCATGTTTTTATGGAAGGGGGCATTTTTTGTTTCCATTCATCCACATTGGTATAATAGTGGATTTCGCCATTTTCTGCATCGATTACTGCAGCCCAAATTTGATTACCCTTGAGAAGAATGATGTTTTCCATTTCGCCATAAAGTCCTGCAACACCCGAAC
>JBMLOK010000343.1:0-1210 GCA_049243005.1 Bacteroidia bacterium
CTGGTAGTTTATAAATAGTTCATTTAAATAAAAAGAAAAGCCATTGTTAGTTAAAACAATGGCTTTTACTTTTATTTGATTTGAAATTAAGCTTCATTCATAAATTCATATCTGTAATCTGTTGGTGGAACAAAAGTTTCTTTGATTGTTCTTAAACTTACCCAACGTAATAAATTAATCATAGCACCAGCTTTATCGTTGGTACCAGAGCCTCTTGCACCGCCAAATGGTTGTTGACCTACAACAGCACCGGTTGGTTTATCATTGATATAAAAATTACCAGCAGCATTTCTTAGTTTCCAAGTTGCCAATTCAATTGCATATCTATCTTGTGCAATGATTGAACCTGTTAAAGCATAATCAGAAGTCGTATTCACGATATCCAAAGTTTCTTCAAACTTCTCTGCATCATAAACATAAATCGTTAAAACCGGACCAAATAACTCTTCACACATGGTAGTGTATTTAGGGTCGTTTGTTACAATAACTGTTGGTTCAATAAACCAACCTTTAGATTTATCATAATTACCACCGGCAACGATTTCACAACGTTCATCTTTTTTAGCAGCATCGATATAAGAAGCTAATTTATCAAATGATTTTTCATCGATAACAGCATTAATAAAGTTAGAGAAATCTTCTGTAGGACCCATTTTTAAGGTCTTCATCATTGCAACCATTTTTTCTTTCACAACAGGCCATAAATTACTAGGCACATAAACACGTGAAGCAGCAGAACATTTTTGTCCTTGGTATTCAAAAGCACCTCTTACCATAGCAACAACACTTTCTTCAACCAAAGCAGATTTATGCATCACGATAAAATCCTTACCACCTGTTTCACCAACAATTCTTGGGTAAGTTTTAAATCTGTGAATATTGTTTCCAATGTTTTTCCAGATATCCTGAAATACTGCAGTTGAACCAGTGAAGTGAATACCGGCAAAATCAGGATGTTTAAAAATAACATCAGCAGCAACCGGTCCACTTGGATAAATTAAATTGATTACACCATCAGGAACACCTGCCATTTTGAAGATTTCCATCAAAACGTTTGCAGAATATACCTGTGTATTTGATGGCTTCCAAACAACAACATTACCCATCATTGCAGCACTGCTTGGTAAATTACCTGCAATGGCTGTAAAGTTAAACGGAGTTAAAGCATAAATAAATCCTTCTAAAGGTCTGTATTCAATTCTGTTCCAGA
>JBMLOK010000344.1:0-2381 GCA_049243005.1 Bacteroidia bacterium
GGATTCTCAACTTATGAAGTAATTGGAACTAAAAATGATCCTGAAAAAGCAAAATTAGGTTTAGATGCTTTGAACTATTATTTTGAACATGCTGATCCTAAAAACATTGTTACATTAGACTATTTATATTTAGGTAGATTAGAATCAAAAGTTCCGGGTAAAGACTCTCTTGCTTTGATACATATGAATAAAGCATTAGAAATGGATCCTGACAACTATGAAGTTTATACTGATATAGCCAAGGTTTACAACAAACAAAAGAAATTTGTTGAGTCTGGTGATATGTACAGAAAGTATATTGCTGTTGCAAGCAAAGTAACTGCTGCAGATTACTACCTGATGGGAAAAGCTTATTACTTTGGAAAAGTTTATGGTGCTGCAGATTCAGCTTTAGCTAAAGTTAACGAAATGAAACCTGATTATGCAGATGCTTATTTATGGAGAGGTTTAAGCTTATCAGCAACCGACCCTGATTCAAAATTAGAAACTCCTAAACCATTGTTTGAAAAGTATATAAGTTTAATTACTGCTGATACTACAAAATTTGAAGCAAACAAAGACAAGTATAAAAGAGACTTAATAAACGCCTACAGTTATTTAGCTTATTATTATTTAGCAAGAGATAACAAAGCCTTAGCTAAAGAGAATTATAAAAAGGTTCTTGAACTAGATCCTGAAAACGCAAATGCGAAAAAAGTATTAAGCGAAAAATAAATAAAAAAAGCCTTCTCGAAATTGGGAAGGCTTTTTTTTTATGGCTTTTTTTTATGGCTTTTGGCAATTGGCTCTTAGCATTTGGCCCTAATTTGAAATAGTAGAAACATTGCTTTTCTTAACTATCTTTTAAAATTCTTCAATAGATTAAAATCAATTTTGAAGGTATAATTCCTTAAAAATATTTGATATTAAAAGGAACGCTTCAATTAAACGAAATTCAGCTAAAAGCCAATTGCCAATGGCTAACAGCCGTTCCATCTACTTCAGTTCCGCAAGCGCCTTCTCTAATTTCCCAAACAGCTCCCCTATTTGCAAATCATTCAAAGTTCCTACAGAAACTCTGTACCAATCGGTGCCCGATTCACAACCAAATGCTGTAAATGGAACTATTGCCAATTGAGCTTTGTTTAACAAATAATCTGTGATGTCTTGTGTGGTTTGAATTACGCTTCCATCGGGTTTTGTTTTTCCAATTAAGCTAAATTGTACCGAAAGATAAATAGCTCCTTCAGGTGAAATGGTGTGAACCGGATATCCTTTTTTGCGTAGCTCTAAGATTCCTTCAGCTAATGGAATTAATCTTTTATCAAGTTTTCCTTTTAGCTCATTTAAATAAGCAAATAAGGCTTCAGAATTGTTCAAAAATGCTGCTGCAGCAACTTGTTCAGCTCTTGGAGCCCAAGCACCAATATGACCTAAAATCGATTTCATTTTGGAAATCACTTCTGCAGGACCTAATCCCCATCCTACTCTAACACCTGTAGATGCCAAAGATTTTGAAATTCCATCAACAAAAATTGTATAAGGTTTCATTTCAGGATTAAGGCTGATTGGATCATAATGGTCAATTCCATCTGTCCTTAACATCCAATAAATTTGATCAAAAAGAATATAAACCGGTTTTTGATTTGGACCTCTTCTTTTATTTTCGGCCAAAACCATTTCACAAATTTCCTGCAATTGTTCTTTTCTAAAAGTTGTACCGGTTGGGTTTAAAGGTGAACATAAAGCAACCAAAACTATTTCAGAAATATAAGGAGCTAAATCGGCTGCTGAAGGCATAAATCCATTTTCAGGATGTGTATGTACTTCGATTTTTTGCGCATCACTTAAATGACAATAATGGTTATTATTCCATGATGGAACCGGATAAAACACCTTGTCTTCAGGATCTACAATTGTTTGGTAAATAGCATGAATTAAAGGACGGCCGCCTCCTGCAATCATTACCTCATCATCAGCAAAACTCAAACCCTGGTAATCTAAAATAAACTTTTGGACAGCCTTTTTTAGTTCCAAAACACCATCTGCAGGTGGATAATTGGTTTCGCCTTTTTGATAAGCTTTAATAATTTCATCCCTAAAAACCTCAGGAATAGGGAAAAGTGAAGGATCGAAATCACCAATAGTAAGGTTGTAGATTTGGTGTCCTTCTTTGATTTTTTTATTGATTTCGCCGCCTAATTTAATGATTTCAGAACCAATTAAAGTAGCAGCTTTTTGAGATACTTTCTGCATGTTTCGAAATTAAGTAAATCTTACACAAAAAAGAATGTCTATTAGACCTTATCTTTGCCGCCGGAAAATGATAGCACTTACAGACATCGGATTTGAATTTGGAGGAAGATTCCTCTACAGAAATGCCAATTGGCATATCAAACCAA
>JBMLOK010000345.1:0-39333 GCA_049243005.1 Bacteroidia bacterium
ATTAAACTCCGAATTGTTTGAGGTGATGGTCGATGTGTTTGTAGAACATATTGTTCCATTCTGTTTTGTTTAATGCTCCGAATGAATGTGATTCTTTGCCATCAAAATAATTAGCACCAAGTTCTGCTGTTTTATGCAAGTAAGCTATCAATCTGCTTTTTTCTGCTTCAAAAACTCTAGCATCAGTAATTAAAAATGCTGGTGCAGTTCTGCTGTTGTGAACATATTCTTTTTCACTCACCACCACGTTTTTTACGAATGCTTTTAAAATAATCTTCATCAGAAAATTAGGTTTAGGATGTTTATTTTCATATGCCATTTCATAAGTCACATTACAATGTGCAAGCATTTGAGCCACATTCATTGTTCCCCACTTGGCTTGGGTTTCTGGTGTTAATGAATTGATTCTTTGAATGATTTGTTCATTCACTTCTTTAGAAAAGAAATTTGGTAAAGCCATAGGTTTTTGGTTTTGAAGGGCAAATTATTACTTAGTTCAGTCAATGACAAATTATCATTTTTTTAATCCTTAAACTGCATTTGAATCGGGTTGAAATAAACCTACAGAATTATTGTCTAAATCGGTAAAATAGACTTGCCAACATCTTCCCGGTATGGCAAATTTCGGAATACTGATTTGTGCTCCCAATGAAATAGCCAGAGCTAAACTTTCATCGATATTGTTTACTTCTATTGAACAAACAAATGCATTGGCACTAAATTCCTTACCCGGACTTTCTGCAGGTCTTTTTAATAAGCCACCATTGATGGAATTCGTTTCAATTCTGTAGTATTCTATAGGAACAAATTGTTCTCTTATAAACCTCCAACCAAATAGTTTTTCATAAAATGAAATCTCTCTTGCAGGTTGTGAAGATTGTATTTCAAAATAGCCAATTGTATTCATAATAAAATTTGATTTTGAACCTCAATATATCAATTTATTATTTGATAAAAACATCATATCCATACCGAATGATCATCAGCATAACAATAAAAATAAAAATGTTTCTGATGAATGCATTTCCTTTTTTGATGGCCATATGACTACCTAAATAACTTCCGATGATATTTGAAACACCCATTAAAACTGCTATGTTCAAGAGGTAATTGCCTTGATTGATGAATACCACCAAAGCAGATAAATTGGTGATACAATTTACAATTTTCGCATAAGCCGATGCATGCATAAAATCCATCCCCAAAAACAATACAAATCCTAATACCAAAAAACTGCCTGTTCCCGGACCAAAAAATCCATCATAAAATCCAACAACTATTCCAATTAAAGAGCCATAGATCATTTGTTTTTTTAGGCTGATTTGTTTGAGTTGAATGGCACCCAAATCTTTCTTGAAAATGGTATAAATGGCAATAGCTATCAGTATAACAAGTATGATGGGTTTCAGCATTTGCACATCCAACAAACTCACAATTTTTGCTCCCGCACCCGATGCCAGATAAGCAAAAAGTGAGATAAGAAGTAATAAAGCTAAATTGAATTTTACCTTTTTTGCATATTGAACTGCGGCGATAATTGTTCCTGATAAAGCAGCGATTTTATTGGTCCCGAAAAGCGTTGGTAAATTTGTTTGTGGAAACTGAATGAGTAAAGTTGGTAATTGTATCAAACCACCACCACCAACTACAGCATCAATAAATCCTGCAACAAAAGCCAGTATAGCAAGAATCACTAAGCTGATTAAGGTGTATTCAGTAAATGAGAATTGATCTATCATTTAGCTGATGTTTTTATCAATCATTTTAAAAATCAAAATGATTGGTAATGCTGTAATCATACCATTTAACATGGGGTAATATTCATTGGTATTGAATAAATTCATATAAAATTCATTCAATAGATTCATCGGATACCAGTGCATAAAAACAGATACGAATACATATAAAACTATTCCATACATAATAACTGTTAGGACCTTAGTTTTTAAACTTGCTTCGTTAAAGTTTTGTTTGATTTTTTGTTGCTCAGTTTTCTGTTCCATTTTCCAATTTTCAATGAGTTTCAAAGCAGTTTCATATTTATAATCAGCTTCAATTTCTTTGATTTCCAATAAAGGAAGCCATTTATTTCCTAATGTAAATATTGGAGATAATGCTCCATTTAATTCTTTGGCTTGAAAAAAATTGAGCTCCATTTTTAAATAGAATCTTGCATATAACAAACTTGAAATAGTTCTGAAGATTCCTAAGTATAAGATGATAGCAAAAATGATAGAGTAAATAAATGTGTAAGGTGCATTGTCATTATAGTTCATAAGAATTAGAATACTGAATATGCCTACAAGTAGACTAAGTAGTTTGAATATAATATCAAAAATATGAGTAGAAAACATGTCTATTTTTCTCCGTAAACTTTGTTAATGCTTTCTACAATGATAGAACAAGCATGCAAAATTTCTTCATTCGTAATTGTTAATGGAGGCGCAATCCTGATTTTGTTATTCGCAAACAAAAACCAGTCTGTAATTAAACCAGCTTCCATACAATATTGAATGACTTTCAGGTTGTTTTCAAAACTATCTAATTGCACAGCTAGCATTAATCCTTTACCTGATATTTTTTCAATGGCAGGATGAATGAGGTTTCTACGGAACAAATTTTCTTTTTCAGGAATAAAACTCATTAGGTTCATTCTTTCCAATTCATTGATTCCTGCTAGTGCTGCTGCTGCAATTACGGGATGTCCGCCAAAGGTTGTAATATGACCTAAAATGGGTTCATCAGCCAAAGTATTCATCATGGCTTTTGATGAGATGAAAGCTCCAATGGGCATTCCTGCTCCCAATGCTTTACCCAAAAGTAAAATATCCGGAATTACGCCATATTGTTCAAAAGCAAACATAGTTCCTGTTTTGCCCATTCCACTTTGTATTTCATCGAAAATTAAAAGTGTACAGGTTTCATCACATTTCTTACGAAGTGCTTTTAAGAAATCGAGCTTGGCAGGTAAATATCCTGCTTCTCCTTGAATCACTTCAGTGATAACACAAGCTGTTTGATGATCTATTTTCTCAATTTCGTTGATGTTATTGAATTCAATAAATTCAATATCTGGAAGTAAAGGACGAAATGCCTGTTTATAGTATTCTTCGCTGTTTAAACTCAAAGCTGCATGCGTACTTCCATGGTAAGCATTTTTGTTGGCGATGATTTTACTTCTTTTTGTGATGCGTTTAACCAGTTTTAAAGCGCCATCTGTTGCTTCAGCACCAGAATTTACCAAATAAATACAATTAAGATTTTGTGGAAGCAATGAGCTTAATTTCTGACTCAGTTTAATTTGTGGACTTTGTATAAATTCACCATAAACCATCAGATGCATATAATCATCCACCTGGTTTTTAATGGCCTCTTTAACAGCAAGATTGCCATGTCCAAGGTGACTTACCGAAATGCCTGAAATAAGATCGAGGTACTTTTTTCCATCGGTATCATAAATGTAATTTCCTTCTGCTTTTGCCATTTCCATCATCAAAGGAAAATGGGTGGTTTGAGCCTGATGAGCCAGGAAAATTTGTTTTTGATTCATGTTTCGAAAATACGTTTTATTAATTTGGTATACATTACTTGGTAGCCGAGCTAATGTTGATTATTTTTGCGGCTTGAAAATATGAAACTTTTCATCTTTTCAAATGTTTACCAGAAACACAACCAAATGTCAATGAATCCAATTAAAATTTCAGTTGCAAAAGGGGACGGAATTGGTCCCGAGATTATGGATGCAGTTATCAGTATTTTTGATGCTGCACAAGTTCCACTTTCCTACGAGTATATCGATATGGGAAAGAAATTTTATGAAGCCGGTTTTAGCACCGGAATGACAGATGAGGCTAAAGCCAGTGTTGAGAGCAATGGAATTTTGTTTAAAGGTCCGATGGAAACTCCAAAAGGAAAAGGAGTAAAAAGTATCAATGTAACTGCACGTAAAACATGGAGTACATTTGCTAACAGAAGACATTTTAAATCACTTAACGGTGTTGACACAGTTTTTTCTAAAGCAGGAATTCCGATTGACATTACGATTGTTCGTGAGAATATTGAAGGAACTTATGGTGGAATAGAGCATATGCTTACTCAAGATGTAGCATTGTGCCGTCGTTTTATTACTCGTCCGGGTAGTACTCAGGTTCACAGATTTGCATTTGAAATGGCAAAACGTGAAGGTTTCCATAAAGTAACTTGTGCTCACAAAGCAAACATCATGAAATTGACAGATGGATTGTTTTTAGAAACTTTTTATGAGGTAGCAAAAGAATATCCTGAAATTGAAGCCAACGATATGATTGTTGATGATTTGGCTATGAAATTGGTAGCGAAACCACAACAATTCGAAATCGTGGTATTAACCAATTTACAAGGTGATATCATGAGTGATTTATGTGCAGGTTTAGTTGGTGGATTGGGATTTGCACCATCAGCAAATGTTGGTGAGCATATTTCGATTTTTGAAGCAGTTCATGGAACAGCACCGGATATTACAGGTAAAAACATTGCTAATCCAACTGCATTATTGTTAAGTGGATTTATGATGTTACGTTACTTAGGTTTCATGGAACATGCAAATCTGATTGAGAACTCATTGTTATACACTTTAGAAAATGGTGTTCATACTGGTGATTTTGGCGACAGAAGCACTCCATCATTAAGCACAACAGATTTTGCAAAGGCGATTATTTCTAATTTAGGAAAATCACCTAAAGAAAATGCAGCAAGAGATACAAAAGCTACATCAGCAGGATTTCATAAACCGGTTCCACCAAGTGAGCAAAAAATGATGCTAGGAAATCAGGTGAAGGAAGAATCTAAAGTTGTTGGGGTTGATTTGTTTGTAGAATCAACTTTAACTGCTGCAGAATTGGCTCCAATGATTCAAAAACACTTAGTAGGTGAACAGAAGTTAATCATGATTTCTAACAGAGGAACTCAAGTTTGGCCAACAGGAAGTGTATTTACTGAATGTGTTGATCAATACAGAGCGAGAATTGAAGTTCCAACACAAACTAACCTTGAAGAAATGTTTGCTTTGTCTTCAAGAGTATCAGCAGATTTAATGGTTTCTACTGCTGAAATTCTTAGAAAATTCGGAGAAAAAGCAGGATATTCATTGGCTCAGGGACAATAGAATTTTGTAAATCAAAAAGATTTACCGAAATTCTTTGTTAGAATTAGCCTAATGTAAAATGCCCGAAAATGTAAATGATAAACAAGTCTTCTCTTTGCTTGAGGTAACAAAAAGCATCGAGAAGACTTTAGAAGAAAGATATAAAAGTTCGTTTTGGGTTAAAGCCGAAATGAACAAGCTTAATTTCTACAAACAATCAGGCCATTGCTACCCCGAATTGGTTGAAAAGAAAGATGGAAAAATAATTACTCAGATTAAATCATACTTATGGAAGGATGATTATTTCAGAGTTAATAATAATTTCCAACGCTTATTAAAAGAGCCATTAAAAGATGGAATTAAAATTCTCTTTTTAGCGAAAATTACTTTTGATACCACCCATGGACTTTCACTTTGGATTTTAGATATTGACCCAAGTTTCACCCTAGGCGATCTCGAACGTGAGAAAATTGAAGCAATAAACAAACTAAAAGCTGAAGGCATTTTTAATAGGAATAAAATGCTCAGCTCTCCTTTATTGCCGCAAAGAATTGCAATTATTTCAGTAGAAACCAGTAAGGGTTATGTTGATTTTCTCAAAGTTATTGAATCAAATTCATGGAACTACAAGTTTTTTCACCTCTTGTTTCCATCTTTATTACAAGGAGATAAGGCGGTTCCCAGTATCTTAGCACAGCTTCGAAGAATCAAAAAAGTAAAACAACATTTTGATGTGGTAGCCATTATTCGTGGGGGAGGAGGGGATGTTGGACTTTCCTGTTACAATAATTATTTATTGGCAAAAGAAATTGCCTTGTTTCCCATTCCGGTTATTACAGGAATTGGGCATGCAACAAACGAAACTGTATCTGAAATGATTTCGTTTTCGAATGCAATTACTCCTACTAAATTAGCTGAATATCTGCTTCAAAAGTTTCATAATTTTTCAGTTCCTGTTCAAGAAGCTGAGAAGAAAATCATTGATAAATCTAAACGACTATTAATCGAAGAGCAAGTGAAGTTTCAATCGGAACTCAAGTTATTTCGTTCTGTAACTGAAAATATCTTGATTACAAATAACAATGAAATCAGAGGACTTTCGAGGTCATTGCAACAACATGCTCAGTTTATTTTTAAAAATGAAAATGAGTTTTTAAAAGCAAGTAGAAATAATATTGCTAAAGCTACAAATGCTTTTTCATTAAAGGTAAAAGAGGACTTAAAGAATATTGCCATTGGTATTCGTAAAGACAGTACTTTTCAGATTAACCAGTTTAAATTTCGTGTTTCTCAGCTAAAAGGTAATTTACAATTGCAGAGTGTTTTGAAGTTTAAAACAGGTTTATTAGAGTTAAGTAATATTGAAAAAAACATATCGAATATGAGTCCTTCAAATGTTTTAAAACGTGGTTATAGTATTACATTGCTGAATGGAAAGGCCATCAAAAGTTTAGACCAGCTAAAAAGCGGAGATACTATTAACACAACGGTTTTTGAAGGCAATATCATTAGTATTGTAAACTCAACAAATAAAAATGAATCTAATGAGTGAAAATGAAAATTATACCAAAGCTTTTGAAGAGCTTCAAACAATTGTTGCAGAAATAGAGCAGGGTGAAATATCTGTTGATGAATTATCAGAAAAGGTAAAAAGAGCTGCACAACTCATCAAAATTTGCAAACTGAAATTAACTTCAACTGAAGAAGACGTAAATAGGATTTTGAAAGAGCTTGATTCATCATCAACAGAAGATGAATTGAGGGTTTAGAATTTTGTTTGGATTCTGGAATTATAATTAAATCTAGAAAAAACTAAATTTTTAAGCATAAAAAAAGGCAACCTAAGCTGCCTTTTTTCTTTTATTTGAATCTGTTTAGGAAACGGTAGTTCCAACGTTTTCGCCTTTACAAACTTTTAGGAAATTACCATCTTTGTTCATATCAAAAACAACGATAGGCATTTTGTTTTGTTGGCAAAGGGTAATGGCGGTTAGGTCCATTACATTTAAACCTCTTTCATAAACTTCTTCGAAACTAATATTTTCGAAACGAGTAGCATTAGGATCTTTTTCAGGATCGGCAGTATAAATACCATCAACACGAGTACCTTTTAGAACTAAATCAGCTTCGATTTCAACAGAGCGAAGAGAAGCAGCAGTATCAGTAGTGAAATAAGGATTTCCTGTACCGGCACCAAAAATTACAACACGACCTTTTTCAAGATGACGAACGGCTCTTCTGCGAATAAAAGGTTCTGCAATTTGTTCCATATGGATAGCAGAAAGTAAACGGGTTTTGATTCCTACTTTTTCTAAAGCACCTTGTAATGCCATTGCATTAATAACAGTGGCAAGCATACCCATATAATCACCTTGTGCACGGTCAACTAAACCACCGGCAACACCTTGTACTCCTCTAAAAATATTTCCTCCACCAATCACAATAGCAACTTCAACACCGGCATCTACTACTTTTTTTACATCATTAGAGTATTGGTCAAGAATGGCGGGGTCGATGCCATATTGTAAATTACCCATTAAAGCTTCACCGCTTAATTTAAGAAGGACTCTTTTGTATTTCATTATTTTTAGATTAGGAATTTTGTTTTTTTAAGGCTCAATAAAATTGAGGAAAATAAATTGAATAAAAAATGAGGGCAAAAAAAATCCTCACCAATTGGTGAGGATTTTTTTAAGAATAGGATTATAGAGAAACTCTCTTAAAAGCGGTAACTGTTAAGCCTTTTTCAGCTTCATTTAACATTTGAGCAACAGTTTTGCTACCATCTTTTACAAACTCCTGGTTTAATAAGGTATTGTCTTTGTAGAACTTACCTAATTTACCTTGAGCAATTTTTTCTAACATGTTTTCAGGTTTTCCTTCAGCACGCGCTTGGTCCATACCAATTGCAATTTCTCTTTCGATAATTGTAGGATCAACATCAGCTTTATCAACACCAACTGGGTTAAGAGCAGCAATTTGCATAGCAGCATCTTTACCTGCAGCGATATTAGCTTCAGTAGGAGCATTGTTTAAAGAAACAAGTACACTTAAGCGATTACCAGCGTGGATATAAGCAACGATATTATCACCTTTTACTAATTCGTATTTAACAACATCGATTTTCTCTCCAATTTTACCAACTTGCTCGATGATTTTATCACCAACAGTTAATCCTTCCATAGGAAGAGCTTTTAAAGTATCGATATCAGCAGGCTGAGAAGCAAGAGCCACATCAGCTAAGCTATGAGCGAAAGCAACGAAATCTGCATTTTTAGCAACGAAATCTGTTTCAGAGCTCAATTGGATAATCACACCTAATTTATTGTCTGCTGAAGTTTTAGCAATAATTGCACCTTCTTTAGCATCACGATCTGCACGGTTAGCAGAAATTTTAGCACCTTTTTTACGTAAAAAATCTACTGCACCATCGAAATCGCCATTGGTTTCAGTTAAAGCTTTTTTGCAATCCATCATACCAGCGCCGGTCATTTGGCGTAGTTTATTTACATCGGCTGCACTAATTGACATAATTGTAATATTTAATTTTTTTGATTTTGAATTGTCTATTTAAAAAAAGAGAACTTGAAATTTACGCGGGTAATTCTCAAATTCTCTTTTTGTATTGGAATAGTATAATATAAGATTATGCTTCTTCTTTTTCTACTACTGCTTCTTTTTCTACAGTTTCTTCTTTTTCACGTTTACGTTCGCTAAGACCTTCAACGATAGAATCTGTAATGTACTTAGTGATTAAAGCAATTGATTTAGCTGCATCATCATTTGCAGGGATTGCGTAATCAACTAATGTTGGATCAGAATTTGTATCAACAATACCAAAAGTTGGGATATTAAGCTTAGTTGCTTCAGCAACAGCAATATGTTCACGTTTGATATCAACAATGAATAAAGCAGCTGGTAATCTGTTTAAGTCAGCAATACCACCTAAAACTTTATCAAGTTTAATTTTTTCACGTTCGATCATCAAACGTTCTTTTTTGTTGATGTTAGTGTAAGTACCATCTGACGCTAATTTATCAAGAGTTTGCATTTTCTTGATGCTTTTGCGTACAGTAGCGAAGTTCGTTAACATACCACCTAACCAACGGTCACTAACATAAGGCATATTTACACGCTTTGCTTCGTTTTCGATGATTTCTCTGGCTTGTTTTTTTGTTGCAACGTACAACACCTTACGGCCTGATTTAACAATGTTTTTGATGGCTAGTGCGGCCTCATCCAGCTTCACAGCTGTCTTGTGCAGATCGATGAGGTGGATTCCGTTTTTCTCCATGAAAATGTAAGGAGCCATCTTCGGATTCCATTTGCGGGTAAGGTGACCAAAGTGCACGCCCGCTTCCAACAACTCTTCTTGAGTGATTTTAGACATATAATTATAAAGATTCGGATTAACGTTTTACGAACTGGAAACGTTTACGGGCTTTCTTCTGTCCCGGTTTTTTACGTTCTACCATACGAGGGTCACGGGTTAATAAACCTGCTGCCTTCAATGCTGGTTTCAATTCTGCACTGTATTTTACTAATGCACGTGAGATAGCTAATTTCAAAGCATCAGCTTGTCCATGCATTCCACCACCATCTAAGTGAGCGTTTACATCAAACTGACCGTTTGTATTAGTTACTTCAAATGCTTTATGAGCTGCACTCAACAAAACGATACTAGGAAAGTACTCTTTTATTTCTTTTCCGTTAACAGTCATTTTGCCTGTACCTGCTGTTAAGTACACACGGGCAACCGCTGTTTTTCTTCTTCCAATTGCGTTATTAACTTCCATCGATTAGAATTTTAATTCTTTAGGTTGTTGTGCACTATGCGGATGCTCTGATCCAGCGTACACATATAGGTTGCGGAATAATTCTGCTCCTAATTTATTTTTAGGTAACATACCTTTAATTGCATGTTCTACAATGTAAGTAGGTCTGCGTACCAAAATGTTTTTCGCTACTTCGAAACGCAATCCTCCAGGGTAACCTGAGAAGAATTTGTATTCCTTTTCGTTCATTTTGTTTCCTGTAAAACGGATTTTATCAGCATTGATAATAATCACGTTGTCACCACAATCTGCATGCGGTGTGAAGTTGGTTTTGTGTTTGCCTCTCAGAATATTGGCAATTTTACTGGCAAAACGTCCTAATGTCTGTCCTTCAGCATCAACAACCAACCAATCTTTGGTTGATGTAGCCTTGTTGGCAGAAATGGTTTTGTAACTCAATGCGTCCACGTCTCTTACTTTATATTAAATGGGTTGCAAAAATAGGGCAAGGTTTTCTAATTCACAACAAAATGTTTAAAAAACCTTTTTCTAGTATTTGGGGACGCAATTATAAGCCTTTTCCCTTGAATCTGAAACAATTAAAAAAATCTATTTATTAAAATATTGATGAATGGGGCCTAAATTTTTTTTTCAAGGCCAATTTAATTTTGATTTTCGACCCTCTTTTCTTTACAATTTTACGAATTTTACGTATCGGTATTTTCCTTCAGGATTATAAATAATTGCGATATAGGGCCCTCTTGGTAAATAAACCAATTCGTTTAATTGAAATTCAAATCGTTTTTGAGCAGGCAGGGTTCTTTGTATAAATACCTTTCCCCAAACATCTACCAGCATAAAACTGGCACTTTTTTCCTGAGATTGAGAAAATGTCATAGTTATGATATCCTCCTGAGCTGCCACATTTGGAAATACATCCAGCTCAAATCCAGTGCAAGTTCCTTCTGTATAATATAATACACCATTCCTGTTTAGTGCATAACACAGGTTTCTATAAGTTACATTATCGCAACCACAAACCGGATTGTATAATAAATCAGGACAGGGGAAAGTTGGACTTATTCTCAGTGAATCAATGCATTGTGATTTTGATTCACTGAGAAATCCAATTAGTACTATAATTATAAACCCTATTTTTCTCATAAAACTTCTTCAATTGTTTCGCTGATTGCAGGCCATGAGAAGAAAAATTTGGTTCCGGCACCTTTTTCCGATTCAATCCAAACTTTACCTCCTTTGTCTTCTACTATCTTTTTAACAATAGCCAAACCTACTCCGGTACTTTCAAATGTATCTCTTGCCTGAAGGGTTTGGAATATCACAAAAACCTTTTCATGGAATTCTTTTTCAATTCCGGGTCCATTATCAGCAACGCAGAATTCGTATAAATCACCATTTTGTTTCCAGCTGACTTCTACTTTTGGTTCAGGGTTGTTATTATATTTAATTGCATTACTTATATAATTCGCAAAAATTTGCTCAATTGCAATTTTTTCTGTCACCAAAGCTGGTAAATCTTCTGCTATATTAAATTTGAATCTTTCAGGAGGACTTAAACTTTCAATCATTTCTTCAATGCTTTCTTTTAAGCTAAATGAACTTGCCTCGTGTTTAATCCTACCGGCTCTTGAGTATTGAAGAATTCCATCAATTAAACCTTCCATTCTTTTCACACGTTTACGCATGAGGTCGAGGTTATTTTTGGTATCTTCTTCTAGTTTGCCTTCCATGTCCTCTTCAATCCACATGGATAGGTTATTGATTCCACGTAATGGCGCTTTTAAATCGTGAGAAACTACATAGGCAAATTGATCTAATTCTTTATTTTTCTTTTCAAGCTCCTCAGTATATAATTCAAGCTGACGTTTCGATTCCTTTTCAGCACTTATATCCTGGAAAATGCCTTTAATTGTTGAGACCTTTCCATTTTCATTTAATGGTAAACCTTTAATGCGGACGTCGAGGTATTTTCTTTTACCAATTTTAATTTTGGCTTCATGCTCAAATGGTTCATAGGTTTGAATTGCTTTTATAAATGACTCTCTAATTTGTTCCCTAGTTTCACTGGTAAATAAATTATAAGTATCATTTAAGCTTGGTTGATAGTCTGCAGGCTTTTCGCAAATATTAAACATTTCTTTGGTCCAGCTGATAGTTTGTGTATCAACCTGAATTTCCCAACCACCTACTCGAGCAATATGCTGTGCTTCTTCTAAATCATGTTGTTGTTTTAAAATCCTTTGTTCAGCAAGTTTAGATTCAGTGATATCGAAATTCACACCAATCATTCGATAAGGAGTTTTATCTTCTTTTCTGAAAATTTTAGAATATGCAGTTATGTATTTTACTTTTCCTGTTTTACTGATTATTCTAAAGCTGCTAGCAAAACTTCCTTCAGAGTATAATGATTGTGCTACTTCTTCATTGACTCTCTGTCTATCTTCAGGATGAAGTGTTTTATCAAAAGCATCATAATCGCCAGAAAAGCTTTCTGCTTCAACATCAAACAGTTTGTACATCGATTGGTCCCAAATCAACTTGTTCTCATCAATTTTCCAATCCCAAATGCCCAGATTAGCTGAATTAATAGCAAGTGAAAGTCGTTCTTCACTTTCTTTTACAATTTCTTCTGCTACTTTTCTTTCGGTAATATCAATACCAAAGCCAATCATGAAAGCAACATGTTGCTTTTCATCCAAAACAGGGTACATTCTTCTTAACATCCACCTGTTTGAGCCATCCGGTTTAACAAGTTTCTCTTCAAATTCTAGCTGGGTTTTTGAATCAATTACAGTTTTAAATGTATTTCTTCTGGTATCTGCAATTTCAATTGGGGCATTATATTTTTTGCAATAATCATAATCATTATGTCCAATTAACCATTTACGCTTTTCACTATCACGAACAGCCATTTCATTGATAAATAAATATTGGTGTTCATGATTAAATACCACAACATCAGAAGGTATTTTGTTTAAGATGTTTTCATAGAATAATTTGAGTCTGTTACTTTCTTCTTCTGCTCTTAACCGTTCAGTAATATCCCTCGAGTTCACAACAATTCCGTTTACTTCAGGTTCATGTAGGAGGTTATTGCCGATTGATTCTACCGGAATATAATGGCCATCCTTATGACGCATTCTAAACTGAACTGAAGATGAAACGCCGCCTTTTTCCAATCCTTTTTGGAATTCAACCAGTGCGTGTTCAACATCTTCTGGGTGAATTAATTCAAAAATGGTTTTGTTTTTTACGTCATTTTCTTCGTAACCGAAAATTCTGTAAAAGGAAGGACTTTCATAAATAACTTCTCCATTTGCTGAAAGAACCGTTGTAATATCTGTAGCATTTTGAACAAGCGAACGGAAACGTTTTTCGCTTTGTAAAACCAAATCTTCAGCCTCTTTTCTTTCTGTTATATCCAAAGCAAAACCAATGATACTATCTGAATCTGTTTCATCAGCAAATACAAAATTATCGTAGTACCATAAACCATTTGGCCCCATACCAGAAGTTACCTGGTTGTTTGATTTTCGTAGTTTTAGTGCTTCTTCCAACTGATTATACAATACTGGAAAATCTTCCTTATTGTAAACATCTCTGAAGTTTTTATTGTTGAGCTCATTGTTATCGAGGCTGATTCTACTTAGTCCTTTACCAATACTTTCTGTGAAAATACCTTCTTTGTTTACACGGTAAAGTATTACTGGTAGATTATCGGTAATGGCTTTTAAAATCTGACTCTTATCTCTGATTTCCTTCTCGATTTTCTTTCTTTCGGTAATATCACGAATAGCAGCTACTACAACTTCCTTACCATCCAGATTTACCCAGTTAACGCTCGCTTCAACAGGGAAAGAACTTCCATCTTTTTTAATATTTGAACCTTCTATAATCTGAGCACCTTTTCTTTTTACATCCTCAAAATGGGTTTCCCAGAGTTTTTGGTCTTCAAAAACTTTCTCCATTTTAGAGATATGCATTCCAATGAGTTCTTCTTTTGATTTTCCTAATGCATTTGCATGACTTTGGTTTACATAAATTAAATGACCTGATTTATCTGCAACCGAAATGGCATCATTAATTTGATCGGTGATTTTATTGTAAAGTAGAATTTCACTTTCACGTTTTTTGATTTCAGTGATATCTGTTAATACTGCAATTAAGAACTGACTATTTCTACTAGTGAATAGATTTTTCTTAATCAATAAATTTTTAACCTCACCATTTGGGTCTATTTCAGTGCTTTCTCTCACTGTTTCTTTTTCGTCAAGGAATTGTTCTTCATCTTGATTAATATAATGTGTTGCATCAACAGCATTTAGGAAGTCATGGTCAGTTTTTCCAAGAATATTTTCTTTAGCAATGCCTGTTAAATTACAATAAGCCTTATTTACCAGAACCCATTGGTGCTGGCGGTTTTTAACAAACAATGGATTTGGAATAGAATCAATAATTTCATTTAAGAAATTTCGTGAAACTTCTACTTCTAACTGAGCAGTTTTAAGGTTAGTAATATCTCTGGCAATAGCTTGAATTCCTTCAACTTTTCCTCCATGTATGATTAACTGAACATTTTGTCCAACCCAAGCTATTTTACCTGATTTTGTTCTAATTGGGAACTCATTGTAAGTAACTCTCTGGCCTTTGAAAGTTTGAATAGAGTAGAAGCTTTTCACCTCGTTTCTATGCGAAGGTTCAACCAAATCAAGGTATTTCATTGAGAGTAATTCTTCGTTTGAATAACCTGTGATTTTTGAAGCGATTTCGTTTACGTAAGTAAAATTACCTAGCGAATCGGTATAGTAGAAGATATCAGTTGCAGATTCAATCAGTAATCTGAATTTCTCCTCATTTTCTTTTAATTTATTCTCTGAAGTATTCCTTTCTATTGCGGCTCCTAAAGTATTTGAAAAGTTTAGTAGAAATTGTTCTTCAGATTTGCTCCAGTGTTTATCAGGATTGTCGTAATTAAAGGCAATAAATCCCCAGAAATTACCTTGAATATGAATTGGCGAAATAACTAGTGAATGTTGTTGTGAAGAGGTATTTCCAACTAATATATTTTCTTGATAAGTATCTCTTACAATTTTTCCGTTTGAAAGTGTTTCTATCCAGTTTTGAAAGCCACTTGATTCATAAGTTAAATTTTGTTTTTCAATTCTGTTAGGAATAAAATTCCCTTTGAATCTTTCCCAAAAAAAGCGTTCAGTTAAAACAGGATTTATTCCATCTATATTTTCATAAATCTGAATTTGGTCAACCTGTAAAGCTTTTCCAATTGTGGAAATTGAATTACCTATGGCCTGTTTGAAGTTTGGATTAACAAGTAATTCACTAGATGCTTTGTTTAAGGCCTGTAGAATTCTTTCGTTTTCAATCAGTTGTTGTTCTGCTAATTTTCTTTCAGTAATATCAGATTCAATTGCTATAAAGCCAATGTGTTTATTGTCTTCAAACAGTGGAGTTATATTAATAGAAATCCAATATGTTTTATTTGATTTTGTATAGTTTAGAATTTCTACATTACAAGGAACTTTATCTTTTAGAGCTTTAGAAATAATTGCTTTTGTTTCTAAATCTGTTTTTGGGCCTTGTAATAACTGGCCGGGTATTTGACCAACAATTTCTTCAACTGAATATTCTGTAATATCTGTAAATGCCTCATTTGCCCAGATTGCTCTTCCATCTGCATCAGAAATAATTACGGCATTCTGAGTTTTTTGGGCAACAAGAGCAAGTGTTTTAATTTCTTCCTCAATCTTTTTTCTGGCTGTAATATCAAATCGAATGCTGATAAACTGGAAGGGTTTTCCATTTTCGAGCATAAAAGGAATGATGGTAGAATTTACCCAATATAGGTCACCATTTTTCTTTTTGTTGCAAATTTCTGATTTAAAAGTTTCACCCCTGGCAATGGTTTGCCACATCTCTTTCCAGAAGGATTTTGGATGATATCCTGAGTTAACGATATTATGATTTGAGCCAATAAGTTCACTAAGTGAGAAACCTGATATCTTTACAAAATTTTCATTTGCGAACAATATTTCGCCTTTAACATCAGTAATAGTTACGATAGCTGCTTCATCAATAGCCCCTTTAAAATTGGTTAGTTCTTTGAACGATTCTTTCGAACTCAGTTCAAGAATTCTCTCCAGTTTTTGATAATCTTCCTGAAAGTGGTTATAGCTTTCATCAACCAAATCAACTAATTGGTTAATTTCAAGAGAAGTAAGGTCTTTCTCCCCGAATATCTTTTTTAATTGTCGTTTAAGTAACCTGTGCATAGATTCTTAATTAATGATTGAAAACTAGCTTTGAAATTTTAAGATACAATTCATCCTGGTTAAATGGTTTACTAATAAATTCATCCATTCCTGCTTCAAGTGCTTGTTTCTTTCTTTCCGGGAAAGCATCTGCCGTTAGTGCAATGATGGGAATTTTATTCCATTTTTTCTGTTCTCTTATGTTTTTAGTGGCTTCATATCCATCCATCTCCGGCATTTGTAAATCCATTAATACTAGGTCGAATTCTTCTTTTTGAAGTTTTTCTAATGCCTCAATTCCATTGAAAGCTCCAGTTACCTGAGCATTCCATTTTTTAAGCAACTGATTGGCAACTATTTGATTCATGTTATTATCTTCAACTAGAAGAATCTTAATATTTTGTAAGTTTCTATTTTCTTGACTAATATATTCTAATTTATTGAGTTTTAAAGCCAGTTTAAATGGAAGAATTACCGTGAAAATACTTCCTTTTCCCTGCTCACTTTCTAATTCAATGGTTCCGTTTAGTAATTCAGCAAGGTGTTTCGATATACTTAAACCAAGTCCTGTACCTCCAAATCTCCTTGTTATTGTGCGGCCTTCCTGGGCAAAACTTTCAAAAATTTTACTTTGACTTTCTACTGCAATTCCAATTCCTGTATCAATTACTTTAAATTTTAGTCGAACTTTATTTTTCACTAATTCAATGACCAAAATTTCAAGTTTAACTTCACCTTTTTCGGTAAATTTTATGGCATTACCTATTAAGTTTACTAATATTTGATTCAATCGAACAGGGTCACCATGTAAATATTCCGGAGTATTTCTTTGAAATGAATGGTGAAATTTGATTCCTTTTTTTTCAGCTTTAAATTTAAAAGTTCCTATTAATTGTTCAATTAATTCAATCAGATTAAAATCTATATAATCAATTTCAACTTTTCCTGATTCAATTTTAGATATATCAAGAATATCATTGATAATAACCAAAAGATTATCTGCGGAACGTTTAATAAGTGAGAGATTTTCTTTTTGAACGGGTTCTTGAATTTCATCAAGCATCATATCAGTAATTCCAATTATAGCATTCATGGGAGTTCTGATTTCATGACTCATATTTGAAAGAAATTGCATTTTTGTTTGATTGGCTTTCTCTGCAATTTGTTTAGCCTTCATCAACTCTTCCTGATTTAATTTAGATTCAGTAACATCAATAAATACAACCAAAGTTTTATTGGTTATTTCATTCGACTCTTCGAATGGTGAAATTCTGATTTCATAGAATTTTGTTTCTCCATTTTTGTTTTGAAATGTAAATTCCTTTGTTTCATAAAACTGTAAATGAATACACCTTTCAATTGCTTGTTTTATTTCAAGCGATTTTTCGGGATTAAACATCTGCAACAAAGATTGATTTACTTGAATTGAAAACTCTTGTCCCTTTGAATTATAAGGAAAAAACGACTCTAAACAAATGCCTTGTTCATTTAAAATTGCAGAATTAAATGGCATAGAACGGATATAAGATTCCATTCGTTTTTCCTTGTTAATTAGGCCACTTATATTTTTTTTATTGTTGATTAAATATTTTATCGATATAAATAACAATGCAATAGCCAGTAAAAGAATCGGTAATATGAAGTTTATCTGAGCATAATAAGGATATGGGACTTTAATTGAACTTTCATATACTTTCATTTGATGATTTGGAAAAATTCCTTTTACACGGTATTTAAGTTTATTTTCTCCAAATTTTAAGCCATGAACTATTACCTGTTGTTCAGTTGACCAAACGCTCCAAGGACCACCATTTACTGAATATGATAAACTATAATCATCAGGATAGGTTTGGTCATAGGTAAATGCTTTCCAAACAAAACCTGCTTCTTTGCCTTCAACCTGAATTGGACTTAAAACAACTTCTGGTGCAGGAATATCTAATATTGATAAATCAAGGGTATTTATACCTTCTCCATTTGTTCCAATGTATAATTTATTGTTTATCTGAATAATTGGCCAGGCAGTTTGTGATTGAAGTCCTACTTTTTGGTCGATATGGAAATGAGAATAATTTGAATAGGCATAAACGCCTTCACTGCCTGTGTACCAAATAATATCCTTATTATCAATTAAAATTTCTGCAACACTTCTTTTACTATCCTGGTCTTGTTCATTATCGATGTTAGAGACTTTGTTGTTTTCAATATAATGAAGTCCTTTAGGCACAGCAAAAAACCAGATTTTACCAGATGTATCTTCAGTTAAATCATAAATATTCCCTGTTGGAAGTCCATTTTTTACCTGAAATTCGTAAATATTATTTTGTTTTATCTTTACAATATAACTTAAACCAACAAGCCAAATGGATGAATCTTTTTGTTGTAGGAAAGAATAGAATCTTTTTTGTTTAAGTTTTTTAGCCCAATTGGGTTTCAAAAATTTGCCCTTTTCAAGAATATAAATTCCTTCTCCACCTTCGTTTTGGAAACCTTTATTGATGAAGACTAAAAAGTATAATTTTCCATCAACTCCTTTCTCAATTTTATGAACACTTTGATTTGTAAATCCGTTAGTTGCATTATGTTGAGTCCAGGCTTTTCCATCATATGAAAAAGTCATATTTTTAAGCGCTCCTGAACCTATCCAGATTTTGCCGTTTTCATCTTGGTTTATTGTAGTAATTTCTCTGATTGTTTGCCCATTCGCAGATTCTATATAGGTTTCATTTCCATATTTATCTATCTTAACCAAACCTACCAATAATGAAGTCCAAATATTGGAATCTTTATCGATAAATAAACTCTTGCAATCATTGTTGTTTCCGTTGTATTTAAATTTCCTATACGACCAATATTTACTCTTTGTCTGGAACCAATGTAATCTCCCAAATGAACCCATCCAGATGCTTTCATTTGCGTCAATAAATACAAAGTTCCTGCTTCCTACATTTGAGGGCTTTGCCCATTCCTGAAACTGGTTGTTTTTATCTAAAATATAGGTATTACCTTGCCTGTTTAGAATTAAAATATTTCCATCATTAAAAATATCGAGTGAGCGAGGAAAATTTGTACTTTGAAGGATGACTTCTTTAGTTGAATTTGAAATATTAAAATTAAAACGATTGATTTTAAAATCGGATGGAATACTTGCAAATGCTACAAATCCATCACCTTTTTTGTTTTCTGAAATTTGCGAAATCTTACATTTTTCAGAAGAAACAGAGCATAAGTACCTTATTTGATTGTTTTGAATTTTGAATATTTTCTCATTAATCGAAAAGTAAATATTTCCGGCTTTAGTTTTAAATAAGTTTGTATAAGGAGTTTCAGGATAATTTTCTCCCGACCAAATATTGCTTAGCCTTCCATTAACAATTAATCCTAGCCTAAAGAAATTTTCATTCTTAATTCTATACTTGATATACAAAGAATCTGTTTTGAAAAACGCCTGTTCAATTTGGATATTTTCCTTATTGATTGAATATAGTATTTTCCTTATATTTTGCTTAGATATAATAAACACCGTGTCATAAAAGCACGTATAAAGATTGCCTTTACTGTCTTCATCTATTATTCCCGGATTACTAAATCTATTTGTTGCATTAAATGCTTTAACCCGATTCCATTTAAAATGATCGTAATAAAATATTCCATTATCACTTACTGTCCAGACATCACCATTTTTAGCCTGATATACACTATTAAATGCACTCCGGATTAATCCGTTTTTTTCATCAAAATTTGCCCATTTCCATTGCTGTTCAAGTGTTTCAATAGAAATTGCAGATGCATTTTCATAAAATAGAATGGAAATAAAAAACAGAAATATGGAGAATCTTTTTAGCATTTTAAACTTCCTTCATGGTCGTAATTGTCATTGTCTGGTTGTGCAATTCACAAGAAGCTCCTAATGAAAATGGAGATATTTCGCCATATGAATAGAATCCACAATAGGTGGTCCCATTTCCTAAAATATCAGCAACACCTTCAACTTCTTCTTCTATCATTTGTTTTAATACCAATTTCCGACCAACACAGCTGATTAAAATAGCAATTTCAGGAGAGTTTACAACAGTGCTTTTTGCTGCTCCTACTGCTCCTTCAATTAATCTGTCGAAATTGGCTTTCATAAGTCTTACATAAGCTCCTTCTGGTATATCTCCTGCAAATGTTAAAGAATGTTCTTCTTCATTAACCGCAAGTATTGTTCTAACTACTGGAATACTATCTTTTCCAATACGCATGTTTAATGGAAACAATAGGCCTGATGCGGGTAATTCAGCAGCATGATCACCCAAAAATGATTTGTATAAATCTAATGCAGGCTTTCCATCTAATTCAAAAAGTACATTGTTTTTCGATTTGGTAACCATTCTTTCAACACCAAAACTATCCCATCCTCCCAAAGAAGCATATCCAAACTCAATTGAATTTCCATAAAATCCCAATGCAGATACCAACTGACTTTCAGGCTGACCATCTTTGTTTAAAACAAATGTTTCTTTGAAATCAGCACCATCACCGGCTAAACCTCCTGTAGCACCTACTCCTTCAGGCAATACATCTCTTAATCCTCTAACCAATTCAGATCCATTTATATTAAGACCTTCACTCATGATAAAAACATGTTTCAGACCTTCTTCATTTAATTGATTGATAATTTTTTTTCCAACTTCAAAACTATCTTCAGGCTTGTCTACCTTTTCGCTTGCATACTTAATTCTACTTTTCTCACATTCAATTATTGTAGCAACAACCGTATTGTCATTTACATTAGTGCCTGTAATTTCACCAGCTGAACTTCCTCCAATAAATACAGCGTTTGGATATTTTTCCTTCAGTTCATTTACTGCTTTCCCTTCTTTAATTAAAGCAGTTGAACCAAAAATCATTACTAATCCTGGATTTTTAATTTCTCCTGTTGATGAAACTTCTTTCCAACCATTGTTTGTGGTAAATAATAATTGCTTATTTTTCATGGGACTTTTAATTTAATCTTCTAAAATAATCTATTTAATTGAAATTTGTATCAATATGTCAGAATCTAAAATTATTTATTTAATCAGACACGGTGAGACTGATTTTAACAAAATGGGAATTGTTCAGGGTAGCGGTGTCGATAAGGAATTGAACGATTTAGGGAAACTTCAGGCGGCCAAATTTTTTGAATTTTATAAAAATATTAAATTTGATCATATTTATACCTCCGCGCTTATCAGAACACAGCAAAGTGTTTTGCCATTTATAGAACGTGGTCAACAATACACAAAATTTCCTGAACTAAATGAGATTAGTTGGGGCGTTTTTGAAGGGAAACAACAAAATGCCGAAGAAAGAGCTTTTTATTGGGAGGTGGTGAATAGCTGGAAGGCGGGTAATTACAATGCTAAAATTGTAAATGGTGAAAGTGCAATCGAAATGCAAAACCGTCAGATTCCTGCTATCGAAAAAATTATGTCTAATACACATGAAAAATGCATTTTAATTTGCATGCATGGACGAGCAATGAAGAGTTTGTTATGTACTTTACTCAATGAACCTCTAAGTAAAATGGAGGAATTTGAACATAGTAATTTGGGATTATATTTACTGGAGAAAAATGAAAATGGGTTCAGCCTTCTAAAAAGAAACGACAGAACCCATTTCGGTGATTTAATTTAAATTTGATTTAATGTGCATGCTCATTTTCTGCATGCGTATGAGCTTCCTCTTTAACCAATGTGTCAGCCAAGTTTATTTCATCCATGGCTGCTTTAGCCCAATTGATTAATTGTGTTCTTTGTTCATCATTTAATTTTGCAGCCGAATGTGTCCATGTATAAGGTGTCATTGGCATTTCGTGGGCTTCCACCTGCTCTGCAATTTCTTCAAGTTTGTGCTTCTGACGTTTAGGTTTATAGGTTTTGAATTCAGAAAAATTCAATTCCTTTTTTCCTTCATTAATATGGTTGTTTAATAATAAACTCACAGGTGCAATGCCACTGTACCACATGTAATTGGTTTTGTTTGAATGACAATCAAAACAGGCCGTTTCCATCATCGTTTTAATTTCAGCCGGAGTATTCACAACATTCGTAAAATCGTTGGCTCCATATACAGTTCCGTTGTTCGAAAGCTCATCAAAGAAATTAGGAATAGTGAATAATCCCACTAAAATGATGATAAGTGCTATTTTTATTTTTTTCATGATTTTATCTTTTAAGTACTAAATAAAGAAAGATTAAATGATGGTTTAAAGTTAAGCTTATTTTAAAATCTATGATTAACAATTCGGTTAAAACTGCAAATATATAGGCATAACTTGTTCCGCTGTTTTAACCTGTGCCAAAAGGAGAATAAATACTACCAATATCATGGCATAAGTAAAATTAGGAAGGCCAATAAATCTTTGACTAAATTCTTCTTCTTTTTTTAGGCTGATGAAATGTAAACCAAAGCCCATCAGCATGACAAGTAAAACACTTTTATAAGTAACAAAAAGTTCTGGCCAGGCTGCCCACTGAAAATTGTTCCATATCTGATCTAATATCACCAAGGCATCAGAAAAACTTGATGCTTTGAAGAATATCCAGGTAAAACATACAAAGTGAAAAGTGAATACCACTCCAAGCACATGCATGATTTTTTTAGTAGTTGGATTCTCTATTCTCTCTCCTAAAATTTGTTCTGTTAAATACATCCTGATTTTATCAAAACCAAGTGCTATTCCATGAAGAGCTCCCCAGAAAATGAATGTCCAGTTAGCTCCATGCCAGAATCCTCCAATCAACATGGTTATGGCAAGGTTGATGTTTTGTCTGATTTTACCATGTTTATTTCCACCTAAAGGAATATATAAATAGTCTCTCAACCACGATGAAAGTGAGATATGCCAGCGTCTCCAGAACTCAGTAATACTAGCACTTTGGTAAGGTGATAAAAAGTTGATATTGATATCAAACCCCATCCATTTTCCAATACCAATGGCCATGTCTGAATAGCCCGAAAAGTCACAATAAATTACCAATGCATATCCGTAAACAGCTAACCAACATTCTAAGCCGATATGTTTGGAAGGATCATCAAAAATGTACTGTACAAAGTTGACATAGATATAATCTGAGATTACAACTTTTTTGAATAAACCTGCTATAATGAGGTAAAATCCTTTGCCCAATGCCTCATTTGTTAATTTGTATTCTTTACTGATTTGTGGAATAAAATCTGCAGCTCGAACAATTGGTCCCATAATCAGTTTCGGGAAAAAACTCAAAAAGAATACATAATCCAAAAAGCTATTGATTGGTTTAAAATGTCCACGATAAACATCAACTGTATAAGAGATATTTTCAAAAGTATAAAACGAAATTCCAATCGGTAAAATCAGGTTGAGTGGTTCAAATTCTCCCAATTGATAATCATTCATTACCCCAATAAAAAAATCGGTGTACTTAAAATAGAATAACAATGCCAGGTTGATAATAATACTGAATACCAATAAGAGTTTCTTTTTAAAGGCATCTTTTTGTTCGTAAATCCAGCGGGATATATTAAAGTCAACAACTGCTGAAATCAATACCAGTGCTACATAATAACCGCAGGCTTTATAGAAAAAATAAAGTGAAAATGCAGTAAAAAGTAAAACTCTTTTTTGTTTATCCTCATGAAACTTCAAAAAAAGAAAAAGAAAGGCAAGCAGAAAAAACAAGAAGAACGCGCTATTGAACAAAAGCGGATCATCCGGATTGTATAAAAGCTGTTCGAATATTTTACTGAACTTAAATGTTTCCATCAGGGCTGAAGTTTTTTAATGGCCTGAAACAATAGTTCTGCTTGAAATGCATATCCCTTTTTGCTAAAATGTAAATGGTCACGTGCCGCAAGTTCATTGTTCACCCAAAGTTTCATGCTGTTTTCTCCTCCCATCACTTCATACATGTTCCAGCAAGCAATATTCTTTTCTTTGCAAAAGTGCACGATTTGTTGTCCCATCCATTCTGCTTTTGGATTTGAAACAAAAATGGTACGTTTTTTCCTTTTTTTTCCTACTCTTTTTCTCCTGTCATTATCTGCAGGTGTGGTAAACAATAATGTTGCTTTGAGTGGTAATAAGTAATTGTAAAAACTAGTGAGGTAATTATGGAAAGTAAGACTATCAATATTCGAAACACTTTCATTGGTTCCTAATGAAACTACAATCAATTCAGGCTTAAGGATTGCAAGTTCACTAAAGAAATTCTCTTGTGGAATATAATCACTGAATTCAGCTCCATTTACGCCTATAGAATGATAAAATATACCGGAATTTTTCTTCTTCAATAACATCCCTTTTAATTCAAATTCTGAGCTTGTTTTATCAATTTGAAAATCTACTATTTCAACAGGAAAATCAGACAAAAATGTACGGTGATTCAATCCATTAATAACAGTATCCTTTTGTTCTTTTAAGCTAATTCCATAAGTATCCTGAATCCTGATTTTGGCTTCACCTTTAAAAATAAGTTCTAGTTCGGTAAATCCTTTGTTAATTGAACTTGAATCATCTTTAAACTTCAATTGAAAACCACAATTTGTTTTACTAAGCAAATTCAGTTGAATGGCAGGAATTCCAATATTGTCGAAGTCCTTTGCTTTTACAATTTTGAGGTTCGACCAGATACAATTGTTGGCAGGAAATTTGGCATCTGAATGTCCGTTTGTTTTTGCAAATGCATATGGGAAAACCAATCCTCTACCAGCATTTCCATATTCATTCTGAAATAATTTTCTCAGTTTTCCGGTAAAAAAATCAGCCTGAATATGTGAATCGCCAATATGAACTACTGAGTGTGTATTTAAGCTGTCAATCTGAATTTTTTTAAAAAAATCAATCAGATTTGCAGGATTTTGGATAGTATTTTTTTCATATTTAATGAATGGGAATTCAACTTGTGAAAAGCTATAAGTTGTTTGTAATAAAACGAGTAGGAGAATTTTTATCTTTTTGTAAAATGGCATAGGTTGCTTTCATCTAGCATAAAGGTTATTATAAATGTAGGATAAAATATTTGATTGATAAGCTACAAGTTCATCTTTATGATTCTAATAGTTTTGACTTGATTTTAATGGATTTAGATTCAGCCACAAATTACATAATAATGGAAATTAAAATTGATTTTTTTTAATTCATTTTGTTCAATGATTTATGCATAAAGGATTTATACTAAATGAACTTTATGTTTTTTGATAGTTAAAATACTAAAAACAAAAAAGCTCCCGAAATACAATTTTCGGAAGCTTTTTTTAGTCTATTAAATATCAATAGATGAATTCATTATTTCTGTAACCTGATTTATTACTATACCAATCTGGGAATGCAGTTCCACCTGATTGAGCCCATTGTGCAAAATTTGTATATGCATTGATGATTAGAGATTTTTCTGACGGATAATTGAATCTCTCTGGAAAACTTAATGCAAAAGGTAAATTACCAGCTGTTTTATAATACCTTCCACTAGATGGAATTGAGTTATCAGATTTAGTTCCGAGAACAGATAAATTCGCTAGTTCAGTTGGAGCCAAATTTGGTAAATGTACTTCATAGCCTCTGCCTTTACCTGGTTCATTTACGAAAATAAATGGATTGAATACTCCCAATGTGATTGTTTTTGCACCATTAAAAGTAGCTGCAAAACTAACCGTATCTGTTGAATTGTATGTTGTTCCTTTAAAAGTATTGTAGTTTGGTGTTATTGCTTTTGTATTAGAAAATACGGATAAAATTGCCTTGTTGGCATTTTCTTCAAGAGCAAGTCCTGTTATACTGGTAACTTCAGATTTGTTTAATGGAAGTTCTACCGAAAATCCATTTTTGTTAACTCCACCGGCTGCTCTTAAAGTAAACTTTCCACTTAAATCAACTAATTTGTTTGTTGCATTTGCGGTAGCTTTATATTGATAAGCTACTACTACATCATTGAGGTCGTAATCACCGGTACTTGGCCAGTTGTCTTCAAATGCTACAGTTGCAAATGAATTCGAAGAAGGGTAAAACAAGGTAAATGCTTTGTTTGCATCGTTAGGATATTCATCATAAGCATCTAAAACTCCATCATTGTCTTTATCAGCTCCGGTTGCTTTTTCCGATTCAAGGACATTAGTTAAATCAATAGAAGAAACAGGATTTGAAGATGTATAAAAAACACAATCATTAAAATCATTGTCTGCACTACCATCTCTGTTTGTATCCTCAAAACCCATTATGATCCTTTGTGAATTCTGGTCATATAAGAATGCTAAATGCTCTTTGTTAGAGGATGTACTTTCGGGATTAAAGTTTCTATTACTATAAAAATAGGTTGTATTTGGGTTGATTTTTGTACCATTATTCCACCCGTTTACTGCTATTGCAAAACCAATAGAAGAGTCTGCTCCAACTCTACCAAGATATACTTTGTTTCCTGAACTTAAACCTCCGCCATTGTTTAGGAAACGTACATTGGGGAATACGGCTATTAACGAATCAATTCCTGCAACAGATGTTGGGGGATTTGATGTTTTGTATTTATAGAAAAGTAAGCTGTTTCTGTTTGCAGTTATACCACTAACAAACGTAACCCATACATCACAAAGCGCAGTAAGTTTTAAGTCTCTTTGTAAGCCACTTGCAAGGTATTGAGGATGGTAAACTGTTACCGGTCTTTGCTCTGGTAAGGACGCATTTACATTGGCTAAGAATTGCCCATTTAATTGGTCATTTGGTAAAGAAAGATAGTTAGGAACCCCTCCATTTGTACCTGTCGTAAAGCTACCTAATCTGTAAGATATTCTTGAAAATGCTTTTCCAAGAGTTATTTGATTTGTTTGTTTAGAATCTTTTAAATAGGTTTTAATCATTTGTGGATTCTTGCCTCCAATTTGAAGTGCAGCTTTATTTCCCGATATCGGCATTAAGATATCAGAAACCAATCCTACATACTTTGTCACAACATAAACTTCTTTTACATCTGTTGGAATTTGAATAGTTGATGTGAATTTACCTTCTGAATCAGTAAATCCTTTTCCTAATTCATAACCTCCATTTTCAATTGGCGCAGAATAAACTTCAATTGGCACTCCGCTAAGCACATCATCATTATTTGCTAATGCATTGATTGAAATTTCAACAGCTCTTGTTGTTTCATAGTTAAAAGAAGCTGGTACTACCAAGTCACTCATATTGCTTGGATTGTTATTGGTAGTTTTAGGATTGTTTTCAACTTTCTGCAAACATGAACTTAAACTGATTAATAAAGTAATTGAAAGGATGAGATTCTTATTCATGGAATGATGGTTTTAACAAAGGTATACAAAGATGAATCCAAATTGTAATTAATTGATAATGTGTTGGAAAGAGGTTTTGTCTCGTTTCAAAATGGGATTTTTAACTTTTAAATTGAGAAATAAACTCAATAAAATATAAAATTATTTAAACTGAGAATAAAACGATTTCATGATAGATTGGGTAATAAGTCGGCCAACTTTTGCAGCCCCACTATTGTTAAAATGGGTATAATCTTTATAAGCTAAAATTGGTTTTTTCTCCGCCCAGCGAGTTATTGTTCCTTCACCTCCCATGGTTTCATAAAGGTTTAAAAAGGCACAATCATTTTCAAAAGCCAGTTCTTTCTGAACTTTAATTAAAGCTGCTACTCCTGGTGCTGTAACATATTTCCCATTTTTACGATATGCTTTATCAGCGCTTCCAATCAGCATTATACATGTATTTGGAAATTGCTTTCTGAGGTACTGAAGTGTTTTACTCATATTCTTTTTATACCAGCTATAATCAGTGTTTTCGGGCTTATACAAAAGATTTGGTCCATAATGCAGAATCAGTAAATCTAAACCTCTTTTTTCTTGCATCGATTGAATAAAATCAACACTCATTTTGTTGAGTTCCAAACCTGAAATTCCTCTAAATGAATAATTATCAAGAATCAAACCGGAATCACTTTCAAAAGCACATCCGTAAATGGGTGTTTTAGCATCTACATTGAAGTTCAGTTTTATCTCTTTGCTTTTTTCTTTTTGGTTGATTTGAATCTGATTAAAATCGGATTTCCCTTCTAATAAAAATCGGATTTCATTTTGAAAAACGGCGTCATTTTCATGAGTTTTTCCATACAAAAGATGAATGTTTTCAAAGCTGTTTAAATGTTTTGATTTAACTGTTTGATACTTTACCCATGAATTGGTATTCGCATAGAAATTATGGCCCGAAAAAGGTAAAACTACTTTGCTTCTTTTATCAAGAAAACTAATCTCATTCCAGTCTTTTGAAAACTCATGTTTGATTGTTTGACGAAATCCTGCAACTACAGAAGTGATTGGAACAAAACCTACGCCATTTCCTCCAAAATAATCTTGTAATGCATCTCTTACATTACAGGTAATCAAATCACCTTCAATCATAGAATCGCCAAAATAACCAATCCTGATTTTTTTCCTTTTTTTTCTCTTTAAATCTTTAAGGTTACGGGCAAATTGTTGAATGCTATATTGTTTTTCTGTGTTCACTTCTGAAAGGATATTTCCGTTTTCAGAGCTAATAACTTTTTTATTTTGTTGATGTGTTTGAGTAGAATCAGAATTGGTTTGTGTAACTAAATGATCTCTTTCTAAAGGTGAAGTTTCTTTCAGTTCTGAGAATAAATCAAAGCGCTTTAAGCCAAATTCTTCAGAGAAAAACTTAGGATTGATGATAGATAAAAAACTTAAAATTAAAACCGTATAAAGGATGATTTTAAACGGACGTGAATTGGGCTGCAAAGACATGTAAATTTAGATATTGAATCTGCCTAATCGGTATTTTTTTATAACTAATAAAATTCTAGTTACCCATTTTTTTCTAGCAGCTGCGTAGGTTTTACTAATATGTTTAAGCCACAAAGCATCGGGTCTTCGGTTTTTAAGTTTCGCATAATAATGTTTTGAACTAACAACGCGACAAAAGTCTCTGTATGATGCAGAATCTGATTCATATTGTTTGTAATGTGAACGGTAAGGTATTCCATTCGCCCTTAATTGGTTTCTTCCAATAATGCCGAAATGGTTCTTCAAAAGAACGCAATTTTTACTATTACCAAAACCTGATTCTACAATAGCTACTCCCAAAATTACTGATGCCGGGATACCTGTTTTCTTTTTTAAGTTCATGGCTACAGGTGCAAACGAATCTATATACTGCTCAATAGTATACCTTCTGGCAAATAAATCGCCGGAAACAAGGCATAAAAAGATCAGCAGAAATAGAATTTTTACCTTTTGTAGCATAATACAAAAAAATAAAGATAGCTAAATCGAACCGAGACTTAAAAAATAGTTTTCCAAGTCGCTGTTTATAATTCTGATAATCTAAGGCTTAGCCTATGTTTAGGCGGATTCTAATTCTTTGATAAGAAATTTTCCGGTATGACTTTTTTCTACTATTGCAACTTCTTCGGGAGTTCCGGTACAAAGAATTTCTCCTCCGTATTTTCCACCTTCCGGTCCCATATCAATAATGTAATCTGCAACTTTTATTACATCTAAATTGTGTTCGATTACCAAAACGGTATTTCCTTTTTCCACTAATTTTTGAAGTACATCAAGCAATACTCTAACGTCTTCAAAGTGTAATCCGGTAGTTGGTTCATCAAGTATATAAAAGGTATTTCCTGTATCTCTTTTGCTAAGTTCAGTTGCTAGTTTAACCCTTTGTGCCTCACCACCACTTAATGTTGTTGATGGTTGTCCAAGTGTTATATAACCTAAACCAACATCATTTAATGCCGAGATTTTTCTAAGAATCTGAGGTGTATTTTCGAAGAATTTTACAGCTTCTTCAATCGACATATCCAATACATCATTGATACTTTTTCCTTTGTATCTTACCTCTAAAGTTTCTCTATTGTATCTTTTGCCATTACAGGTTTCACATTTAACATAAACATCCGGCAGAAAATTCATTTCAATGCTTCTCATGCCGCCACCCTGACAAGTTTCACATCTTCCACCTTTAACATTAAACGAAAAACGACCGGGTTTATAGCCCCTGATTTTAGCTTCAGGTAAACTTGAAAATAAGTTTCTGATATCAGCAAAAACTTCTACATAAGTAGCAGGATTACTTCTTGGTGTTCTTCCAATCGGACTTTGATCGATATCAATTACTTTATCAATTAAATCCAATCCTTTTAAATCTTTGTATGGTAGAGGTTTTTGATGTGAATTGTAAAAATGCTGACGTAAAATAGGGTATAAAGTTTCATTGATTAAACTTGATTTTCCGCTTCCACTCACACCACTCACACAGATAAAAGTGCCGAGTGGAAATTCCGCAGTTACATTTTTGAGGTTATTTCCTGAAGCTCCTTTTATGACTAATTTCTTTCCGTTTCCTTTTCTTCTTTCTGCCGGAATTTCAATTTTTCTCTTTCCATTTAAATAATCGGCAGTCATTGAATCCTGTTTCATGATTTCAGCTAGATTTCCTGCTGCTGCAATATGTCCGCCATGAACACCTGCACCATGTCCCATGTCAAGAATATAATCACTTTCTGCCATCATGTCCTTATCGTGTTCAACAACAATAACACTGTTTCCAACATCTCTTAATTGTTTAAGAGAGTCTATCAATCGCATATTATCTCTTTGATGTAAACCAATACTTGGTTCATCAAGAATGTACAAAACACCTGTAAGTTGAGAACCAATTTGTGTAGCAAGTCTAATTCTTTGAGCTTCACCACCACTTAAAGTTTTAGATGGAGAATGTAAACTCAGGTAATCAATTCCAACACCCAATAAAAAGCCAATTCTTCCTCTAATTTCTTTCAGGATTTCAGCTGCAATAATTTTCTGGCGTTCATCTAAATAATCTTCAATATGATCAAACCATTCAGCCAAAGCTTTTAGCTCCATTGAAGCAATCTGAGAGATATTCAAACCTCCAATTTTATAATGAAGTGCTTCTTGTTTTAATCGCGCTCCATGACATTCAGGACAATCTTGAATTTGCATGAATTCTTCAGCCCATTTAAAAACCGAATCAGCACTTTTTTCATGATAATGTCGGGTAATAAAAGGTACTAAACCTTCCCAGTTTGCAGTATAATTTTGAGTATATCCCGAACTATACTGATATGGAATTACCAATGGTTCTTCTGAGCCGTAAAAGATAATATCTAACGCTTCTCTTGATATTTTTTCTATTGGGTCGGCAAAGCTGAATTTATGTTTTTTACCTAATTCTCTTAGTTGTAAAAAAGTCCAGTTATCTCTTGCTTCTCCTAAAGGAGTAATTGCTCCTTTGTTGATTGATAATTTTTTATCAGGGATGATTGCATTCTCATCAATAATGCTCTTTACACCTAAACCATCACAGGTTTTACAAGCCCCATAAGGGGAATTGAATGAGAAAGTATTGGGTTGAGGTTCATCATAACTGATTCCTGATACAGGATCCATTAAAAATTTAGAAAAATGGAAAGCTTTATTTGAATCGAGGTTTACCAAAACCAAAGTGCCTTTGCCTGTTTTTAAGGCGCTTTTTACACTTTCCTGAATTCTGAATCTTGCATCTTTTTTAGGTTCAATGCGGTCGATTAGTACTTCAATATCATGAATTTTATATCTGTCAACCTGCATTTTTGGAGTAATATCAATTATTGCTCCATCAATTCTAACTTTTGTATACCCTTGTTTTCTGATTTGTTCAAAAAGCTCTCTGTAATGTCCTTTTCTGCCTTTAATTAAGGGAGCAAGAATGGCTATTTTTTGTTGTTCAAATTGTTGAATGATTGAAGCAATGATTTGCTCTTCAGTCATTTTAATCATTTTCTCACCACTTACATGACTATATGCATCTGCTACTCTAGCAAACAATAAACGCATGAAATCGTAAATTTCGGTGATGGTGCCTACAGTTGAACGTGGGTTTTTATTGACTGTTTTTTGTTCAATGGAAATTACAGGCGACAAACCATTGATTTTATCTACATCAGGCCTTTCCATATTGCCAATAAACTGGCGGGCGTAGGCTGAAAAGCTTTCCATGTACCTTCTCTGACCTTCAGCAAAAATGGTATCAAATGCCAACGATGATTTACCACTACCACTCAAACCGGTAATAGTAACCAGTTTGTTTCTTGGAATTTTAACATCGATGTTTTTTAAATTATGTTCCCTAGCACCTAATACTTCAATAAATTCTTCAGGTTCAACAGGAATCTCAGTTTTTGCTTTTGCGGCCATGATTTGTTTTCACTTTTTAAAAGTGGGGTTCGAAAATAATTTAATTTTAGCGTTTTCTTTTCTAAACTATCGCTTTAATCTTTTGAATTGATTTTTAAGTTTCAAGTGAACTTTACACCAAAATGTATTTTCAGTTTTTCTCGATTAAAATTTGCAGGAATTATCAGGGAAAATTAGGTCTTTGGTATCATATCCAAGTAATTGGGCTTTGTTAATTAGAGCATCAATAACTGATTGCTCCAACAAAGGTTTTCTGCTTAAAATCCAAAGGTATTCTCTTCCCGGTTCTCCAACCATTGCATATTGGTAATTACTATCTAAGTCGATTACTTGATAATCAGCATAAAAAGGACCAAAAAAACTAACTTTTAGTTTAGCAGGTTCGTTGTTATCAGGAATTTTAGCTGTACCGGAAGCAATTTTAAATTTTGAACCATTATGTCCTTTGTTTAATACATCAATTTTTCCGTTCTCCTTTAATGAATAAGTTGCTGTTATGCATGATAAACCTTGTTCGAAATAATTTGGTTTTCTGGCAATTTCAAACCAGGTTCCAAGGTATTTTTTGATATCAAGCTTCTCAACTACAGGTAAAGGTTGATTTACTTTTGATTGACAAGCAAACAAAGTTCCCAGAATCATAGCAATTAAATATTTTCTCATACTAACCCAACAAGCACAAACTGAAAGGGTTTTGATTGTCAGATTTTAATTTTGATTTGTGCTTTTTATTCAAACTTCATTAAATTGTATTCATGAAGATTTTTGTTCGATTTTTATCGATTTATTTATTCATTTCTGTTGTTTTTGATGTCAGGTCGCAGAACATCAAGGAAGAAAGTATTTATTTTTTAATGACCACCCGTTTTTTTGATGGTGACCCAAATAACAACAGGCCTACAGAATGGTGTTCATATTATCCAAACTCAGGAAATAATGTTACCGACCCAAATGACGTAACTTGGAGAGGCGATTTTAAAGGCTTGGTTCAAAAATTGGATTATATAAAAGACATGGGCTTCACCGCGATTTGGATAACTCCAATCGTTCAGAATAGAAGTCCTTTAGATTACCATGGTTACCATGCCTGGGATTTTACAAAGGTTGATCCTAGACTTGAATCACCGGGTTATACTTTTAAAAACTTAATTGATTCTGCTCATTCAAAAGGATTGAAAATTTTTCTAGATGTAGTGCTTAATCATGCAGGTAGATTTGGCATCAAAGGAAAAGCAGAAATAAAATACAATACGGATCCAAATCAGCCTTGGGGCAAAAAATCAAACGGACAAACTTTACCTGATAATCCTAATTGGACCTATGATGGTTTAACGCCTAATCCTGATGATGGCAAAATCTGGAGTCGGGCCAATCTTGCGAAAATGCCGGCTCCTTATAATTCAAATTTAGCTGCCCATAACTGGCCATCTATGGAAAGTTATATAAATACAAGCGATGCACTTTGGTATAATAAATCGGGTAATGGTTTTGCTCAGGGTTTTGATGATACAACTAATTTGTATTATCGGGCTTTGGCTGGTGATACTCCGGATTTGTTAACTTCAGGTGATAGTGTAAGAAATTACCTGTTTAATGCCTATAAAACTTTTATTGATATGGGAATTGATGGTATGCGTTTGGATGCAGTGAAACACATGCCTAAAAGGGATGTTTTGTATTTTGTTGATAGATTCAAACAAATCAATCCCAATTTAATGGTGTTTGGTGAAGTGGCACAAAAACGACATGAGTTACATCAAATCGAACAAATTAATCCTCATTGGTACACATGGCGTGGCAATACAGGTTCCTCTGTCAATTCGGGCATAGCAGTTCTCGATTTTTTTGCCATGGGAACTTTTCATTTGTTTGGAAAAGGGGAGGGCTTTTCTGGAGTAAAAGCTGCAGATAGATATGATAATTTGTATTCAGATCCGGGTTCCAATGTAATGTTTCTTGATAACCATGATTTTGGTCCGAATAACGATTGGAACAGACGATATGATGGAAGCGCTGAAAACCTTGCAGCTGCTTTGAATTTTATGTTTACTTGGCGTGGATTGCCTTGTGTTTATTATGGAACTGAAGTGCAATTTATGAAAGGTGCTTATGCCGATATTCATAGTGCAAATGATATCAATAATTCCATTGATTTAACCGGCAGAGCCTATTTTGGTTCACAGTTTGCTAATGCTCCAAATCATGTAATATATAAACACATCAGAAAATTAAACGCGATGAGGAAAGCCATTCCGGCTTTGCAAAAAGGAACATGGAGATGGGATGGAACAAATGCGGGAAATGCAGTTGGATTTGTTCGAAAATTTGGCAACAGTGAATGTGCTGTAGGATTGGCAAAAGATGGTTCTGCAACTTTTAATTTTAGTGGTTTAACCAATGGCGTTTATAAAGATGCGGTTACAGGTAATTCAATTACCGTTTTTAATGGAACTTTAAGTTTTACAGTTTCTTCATCTAGCGCAGGAATTTATGTGCTCAATGGTCCCGGAATTATTGGAGCTTTGGGCGAAGGTTTTTTTCAGTCGAACAGCAATGGCAATGGAGGTAACACCGGTGGAGGTGTAACTTATTCTCCTTTGAATCCTTTTCCTGGTCAAGCTTTAACAGTAACTTATAATGGTACTTTGACAAATAATCCTCAAGTGATTATGCATTATAGTTTCGATAATTGGACTGTTGGTGGAATCAATAACATCAACATGACAAAACAAGGTAGTTCATGGCTTGCAACCGTTACAGTTCCTTCCTCAGCAAAAATCAATTTTTCTGCTGCATTTAATAACGGAAATGGTACTTGGGACAATAACAATTCTCAGGATTATAAAACATCACTTGCTCAGCCAGATTTAGTAGCACCAACATTGGTTTCTAGTTTGCCTGTTAATAATGCAACAAGTGTTATCAATCAACCAATTTTAAAATTGAATTTTTCTGAATCTGTTAAATTAGGAACAGGTTTAATTTCTATTTATGAAAACAATGCCCTTAAAACCACAATTGATGTTTCAAACCCAAGCGGAAAAGTTCTTGTAAATGGCAGTTCTATTGAAATTCTTGGACAAACTTTTGCCAATTCAGCTCAGGTTTACATACTCATTTCATCTACTTGTATTTTAGATTTAAGCGGGAATCCTTTTGCCGGATTTAGCAGTCCTCAGTTATGGAAATTTACCATTGCTTCTCCAAATTCTATAGAAGAAACAGAAAAAAGCTCATGGTTGGTATTTCCTAATCCTGCTGGAGAATTGGTTTTTGTAAGAAATATCGATGAAACTAAAAGAATTAAAAATCTTAAAATCTTTGATATTACCGGTGCTGAAATTCACATTGAACCTTACGGAAATGAAGAGGTATTAAGTCTTGATTTATCCGACTTGGCACATGGAATTTATATTCTAGAAATTGAAAACTTTGAAGGAAAAATAATCAGAAAAGAATTGCTTCATTAATAAGTAAAATTAAATGAATTAGGGCCAGCTGAAAAAGACAGAAATAAGTCAGATTTTAGACGCTGCCAAATTAGATGTATATAAAATACTTCAATTTGGCAGCAACGACAAAGATGACTTTGTTTCTGTCTTTAGGTAAATTGAAAACGAATTTTAATTGATGCATCGATTTTAAAGCAATAATCCTTAAAACCGTGCATTTAAATTATTAAAATAAAGTCTAATTGATTGATAATAAGTAGTAATAAAGGTTTTCAGCAGGCCCTATTTAATCTTTCCATTCAGCAATAAACAAATTGGTATCTCTGGTACCGCCATTGTTTCTGTTTGAAGAGAAAATCAACTTTTTTCCATCAGGAGAAAACATTGGAAAAGCGTTGAATAAACTGTTATTGGTAATTCTTTCAAGATTTGAACCATCTTCATTAATCATATATAGCTGAAAATCGTATCCTTTTACTGAATGATGATTAGATGAAAAAATGATTTTCTTACCTGATGGATGGTAAAACGGAGCCCAATTTGCTTTTCCTAATGAAGTAATTTTTTTGAGTTCTGAGCCATCAATATTACAAGTGTAAATTTCCATATTGGTTGGTGCTACCAAACCTTTTGCCAATAAATCCTTATAGTCTTTAATTTCTTCTTCACCGCTTGGTCTTGAAGCTCTGAATACCAATTTACTTCCATCGGGAGAAAAGAATGCACCTCCATCATATCCCAAACCAAAAGTTATTTGTTTTACATCAGAACCATCAATATTCATAGTATACAAATCCAAATCTCCATTACGGGTTGATGTAAAAACAATTTTATCACCTTTAGGACTAACAGTTGCCTCAGCATCATAGCCTGATTCTGTAGTTAATTGTTTGGTGATATTTCCTTTTTCATCACTAATAAAGATATCAAACTCAGGGTAAATAGCCCATAAATATCTTTTAGAAGGAGGTGGGTCTGCCGGACATTCTTTTGCAGCTAAATGTGTTGATGCAAAAAGAATATGTTTATTGTCGGGCATATAATAAGAACAAGTTGTTCTTCCCATTCCTGTTGATATAAGAGGTGTTTTTCCCAAGCTATCTTTTATTGGATTTTTTAAGTCCATCATAAAAATTTGATCGCATTTAAGACCCCATTTTTTATTGTTACTTTGGAAGGTAATTTTTTTGCTATCAAAGCTAAAATATGCTTCAGCATTATCGCCACCAAAAGTAAGTTGCTTTAGGTTTTTAAGATGTGGTTCTTCCTGATTTGTTGCGTTCTGAGAAAAACTAAATAGGGGTAAGGCTACAATAATTCCGAGTAAAAACTTCTTCATGGGTGAATTTCTGAGATCTCAAATTTAGGAGAACCTTTTAAACCATCAACAGAATAAAAATCAGTAAACCTTAATTTAAAGAATTTAGGTTGAGGTTCTTTTGTTTTGATAATATAATTTACGTGATTCCGTGTTTTGTATCTTCCGTTATTAAAATCATAATTTTTCCAGTCAAATCCTACGATATCTCTTCTGGTATGAAAATTCATGTTTACCAAATCTTTCATACCTATACTTTCGAAATTTAACGTGCTATCAACCGCAACCTGAATATTTTCATTATTGATATAAATTCCGGTTACCGTGTACAGTAATGGTGGATTGAATTCATAATAAATCCAGCGATAACGCAGGAAACAAAACTGCCAGTCTTTTTTATAAGGTTCAAAATCCATGAATCTATGGTTTCCTTCTCCAAAACTGAAATAAGTATTTTGTTTTAAAGGGTTTTTCGGAATTTCAATTTGTTTGATATTTTTTCCTTTTATATCACAGACTTCCAGAAAATAAGAGTAGGGTGTTACTCCCAATATTTTAAATTGATAAAATCTAAATGGATCTTGTTTTAGAACTCCTCTGTCAATCACATAAACAGAATCTTTGCTCATCATATTTTTATCACACCAGTTTATTAACGAAATTGAGTCGCCACCGCTGGCCTCATCCCATCTATAATGTAAATATTCCGGGTCATTTACTCTTTCAAACCTGGTTTTACCTGAATTAGCGATTAAAACACCGGCACCGCCATTCATTGTGATTCTAAATCCAAAAGATTTCGATTCAAAAGCTAAATCCCAATCGCTGCATTTAATTGAAGTTTTAACCGGAATTGAATCAAATATGTTTAAAAAGACCTGCGACTCATAATTTTCGCCTAAATCCAATTGAATTACCCTTAAATCTCCTGCTGGTTTTGGTGGAAGTTTAACCGGTTTTTCTTCTTTTTCACAAGCCACAATACCTGTTACCAGCAAAAGAAGAATCAATTGATTTAAATAATATGTAATTTGTCTTTTCAAGAATTCTGTTTGTTAAAATTAAAACGTAAGCTTATAAATATACTTCTTCCCATACCCATCATTGCAGAGTTGCTCATTGAATTATGCGGTCCACTGGCAAAACTTGCATTTACGTTTTTTAAATTCGTTAAGTTTTTCAATCCACAACTTAATTGAATTTTCTGTTTTTTAAACGACTTTGTTGCACTGATATCGAAAATGGTATATGGATTCATATACGTTAGAATGGTAGAATTGGTTTCAGGAATAAACTGATAACTCTGGAATTTGCCATTTATTTTACAAAACAAGTTTAATGATAAGTTTTCTTTGCAAAATGTATAAGTGACATTAACCCTTCCTTCATTATTAAAGTAGAATTTACTTTCAACTGTAGATTGGTTAAATTCATTTTTATTGCCTGTATAAGCATAGCCTAATGATACTGAGTAATTAGGTCTTCTATATTCTGTATTGATATTAAAGCCTAATCCTTCATAAGCATTGAGGTTGAAGTATTTAAATCCGGTATTGTTTCCAGATCCAAATCGGGCCAAACCAATCATATCGGATATTTGGTTATAAAATATAGATGGTTCAAATCTAAAAACTCTGTTTTCTGCTTTGTGGTCGAAGCAAAAGAATATTTGAGTATTGTGTGATTTTTCTGGAACCAAATCTACATTACCTTGAATATTGTGGTTTAAATCGGCAAATTGTAAAAACAATTCTTTCATTCCTGGTGCCCTGAATCCTCTACCATAACTTGCCCTAATTACAAAATTTGAGTTGATATCGTACTTTAAATTAAAAGATGGAATCAAAGGTGCTCTGTATATTGTATGGTAGCTAACTCTTAATGCAGGTCTAAAAACTAATCGAGGTGTTGCTTTTATTTCAAAACTCATAAAACCACTGTATTCACCCATGTTTTTAGTTTCTGCTAATTTTGAACCTATGGCAAATTCGTGATTCAATTCATAACCTAACTGATAAGCAATTTTTGATGTTAAAAATGTATTAGAATAGGTTCCTCTGCTCATCAAATTGTGGAAGCTGGTTGTGTCTTGCGCTTCTGCAGATGGTATTACTTTTTCTTCCAGACTTACTAAATCTTTTAAATA
>JBMLOK010000345.1:39433-44202 GCA_049243005.1 Bacteroidia bacterium
TCGAAGTTTCCATTATATTGAGTTCTCGGTTTCCATAATTTGGTTCTTGAATTGGGATCTTCTGAATAACCGGCAAAGAAGTTTCTTCCAAAGCCAATTTGACTACTTAGTTTTGAACCCGAAAATTTTGCACCGGCATCAAAATTGTATTGTCCAATTGATTCATTATAGGTACTAAGGAAAATTTGCTTTTCATTTTCTGTAGGTTTTTTTGTGATGATATTTATCACACCACCCAAAGCATCTGTTCCAAAACTCACACTCATTGGTCCTTCTATGAGCTCAATACGTTCAACATTATTCATATTGATTTGAGTCAAATCAATATTCCCGGATTCACGGCCGGTTACAGGTACACCATCAATCAGAATTTTAATGTTATTACCTCCAACACCTTGTAGTTTTATACTCGAACCCAACATTGGGTCTTGAATAATTCGAACATTCAATTCGTTTGATAAAACTTGTTGGAGATTAAATGCTCCTTGAGACTGAATTCTTTTACTGTCAATAATTTTTACTTTATAAACAGATTTGTTCAGACTGGTTTCTTCGTATTGACCGGTTACAATAAGCTCATCAAGATTAAATCTTTTATCTTTTGCTGATTGTTTTGTTGGTTGTGAAATGGCATTAAAACACAGAAAATTTGTAAGCATCACAAATATGATGCTTACAAATTCTGTTTTATATTTAAATTCTAAATACAATTAGTTTACCAATAATTTCGCAGTATAAACTGAGCCTTCTGCTTGTAAGTTAACAAAATATATTCCTGAATTTAATCCTGTTAAGTCTAAATCAAAACCACTACTTAAATTCATCGGGTTTGTTGTTTGATTTGAAATCACTTTTCCACTCATATCTGTAATTAAAATTTGTACAGATTGACTTGGGTTTTTCAATTCAAAATTAATTGTAGTTAAACCTGAACTTGGGTTAGGGAAAATATTTACTGAACTAAATGCTGAATTGTATTCTGAATTACCAATTGGTAGCAATCTGTATTTTAAAAGATTGAATTTGATAAATTGTTTAGTTGGATCAGAAAAGTAACCCGTAAATACTAAGCGGGCATAATTTCCATCATTCGCTTTTTTAGTAAAATAAGCTAAGCTGTCTTTAACTGGCCAAGCACCAGGAGTTGTAGTAATTACTTTCCAATCCCAACCAATATTTGCAATTTTTGAATTAAAGTATAAACTATCATTAGCTCCTCCAATTTTTAAAGTATCAGCTTCTGGTACCATTATTTTTGCACTTTGCATCATTGGATGGTTTAAAACACCCATTACAGGGTACATTAAGGTTTGTCCAAACAAGGTAACAAGGGTTTTGTATTTGGTAAATAACAAGTCCCATGAATTTAAGGCAGGTTCTCTATCAATTACCTGTTTGCTGAAAACGTTATAATAAGCAAATAATTTATTGTTGAAATTAGATTTATTGATTGTTACAGTATTGCTGTCAGTTCCATCAATATTTGCGATTGTGAAAACCCATTGAGTATCATAAACAATTTTAGAAATCAATAATTTCTTCAAAGATTTTGGTGCAGAAGGATTTGGAGATGTTGTAATTGCCAACAACCAAATTTTGTTACCCATTACATCTCTGCTGTTCATATCATATTGTCCCCATCCATAATCAAAAGGGTTTGTAAGACTTCTTTGTTGATTAAACGCTCCAATATCCCATGTGCTATCACTATTGAAGAAAGTTGGCCAGCTCATCCATTGCGCGGTATCAAAATCATTCCATTCACTTGATGTAAATGATGATTTAAATAACTCAACACCTGAACCTTCATTAATTCTGATTGTTGCAGCCTGCATAGTTTTAAATGGAGGTTGTGCTTTTCTTGTTGCAAAAGCCAAATGCCAGTTGTTAGTTCTTACAGTATCTTTTGTTCCTTTTTCAATATTGTAATAAACATCTAATACATTTCTAGGTAGCATGGTAACGCTATCCGAAATTTCTTGAGCTTTTAAAAATGTTGGTAGAATGATTAAGGCAAGTAATAATTTCTTCATTTGTTGATTTTTATGGCTACAAAGAAAGTTGATAGGCGTTAGGCATAAAAATGACAAAGGTCATCTAGCATCCTTATGACAAACTTATGACAAGCATTTCTAATGTTTGTTAGTTTGGGTTTCAAACTACGGATTTTTTTGGTCTTTAGGCTTTTTCAATTAGCTTTGCGCCTAATTAAGGTATAAGCCTTATATATATAGTATGCAAATACAGCTTTTAAAATCAAAAATTCACCGCGCTAAAGTAACGCAAACCGAATTACATTATGTTGGAAGTATCACAATTGACGAAAATCTTTTGGATGCTGCAAATATGATTGAATATGAAAAGGTTCAGGTTGTTAATATCAATAATGGTGAAAGAATCGAAACATATATAATAAAGGGTGAAAGAGGTAGCGGAACGATTTGTTTAAATGGGCCAGCTGCAAGAAAAGCTGCTACTGGTGACCATGTTATCATTATTTCTTATGGTTTGATGGAATTTGAAGAGGCAAAAAAATATACGCCAATTGCTATTTATCCTGATCACAATAACCAATTACCTGCTTGAGTAAATCAGTAAAAAATATAATTCAATACGCCATTATCTTGGGAATTGGCGGAGTATTTTTGTTTTATGTTTTTAACGGAATTGATTGGGCAGATCAATTACAAAGAATAAAGTCAGCCAATCCTTACTGGCTTACTTTGGGTATGAGTATTTCCTTGTTAAGTCATTGGTTTAGAGCATACAGAGCCACGATGTTGTATGATGCTTTAAATTATAAAATCAGTACCAAAAATAGTATTTACGCCGTTTTAATAGGTTATCTGGTTAATTATTTCATTCCAAGAGCAGGGGAAGTTTCAAGATGTGCAGCTCTATCAAAAACCGATGGTATTCCAATGGAAAAATCATTGGGTTCGGTTGTAACTGAAAGAGTTGTAGATATGTTTATTCTGTTGATTATTCTTATTGTAATTGTTGTTTTACAAATAGATTTGATAAAGCAGTTTGTAGAATCTTATTCCGGTTTAAATGAACAATCAGCTTCGAATGGAACACTAAAATTTGTTATACTTGGTGTTTTAGCTGGTGGACTTGCAGTAATTTATTTTTTCAGAAAGAGGATTTCTGGATTTCCTTTAGTTCAAAGATTTATATTGCTTTTAAAAGGATTTGGAGAAGGCTTACTAAGTATTAAGGATGTTAAAAACCCTATTTTATTTGTTATTCTATCAATTCTTATTTGGGTTGGATACATTTTTATGATGTATTTCTGCCTTTTTGCTTTAGAATCAACAGCTAGTTTAAGTTTTGTTGATTGTTTAACTGTTTTTGCAATAGGCACAATAGGTGTTGTTTTACCAGCTCCCGGTGCAGGTGCAGGAACCTATCACTTTTTCGTAATGCAATCACTTTTGTTATTTGGTGTTCAAAAGGAAGATGGTATAGCCTATGCAACTTTGGTTCACGGAACCCAAATGGTTTTTTTAATTGCATTTGGATTAATAGCCTCTTTCATCGTTTTTTTACAAAAGAAAAATACAGTTAATGAACAAATTTAATCAGGTTCAAAATAAAATTCATACCAATGAATCTCTTAAAAAACAATTGGTTGAGTGGGAAAAAACCGGAGAGAAAATTGTTTTTACTAATGGATGTTTCGACTTATTGCACAAAGGTCACGTTGATTATTTAGCAAAAGCCTCAGATTTGGGAACTAAATTGGTTTTAGGCTTAAATACCGATGAATCTGTTAGTAAATTAAAAGGCCCACATCGCCCAATTCAGGATGAAAGTTCTCGTTTACAAGTAATTGCATCATTAGGTTTTGTTGATGCAGTAGTTTTATTTGGAGAGGAAACTCCATATGAATTAATTAAATTAGTTCAGCCTGATGTTTTAGTAAAAGGAAGTGATTATAAACCTGAAGACATTGTTGGATATGATGTTGTAATGTCAAAAAACGGAGAAGTCAGAACAATTGATTTTATTCCGGGTTATTCTACTTCAGCCATAGAGAAAAAGATAAAATTGGCTTTTTGATGTAAATCTTTTTAGATTAACTTCATCAATTCAAAAAAAAGATATATTCGCATTGTAAACCTACCGATTATGAATTTTGATTTAACAGAAGAACATTTAAATGTTCAACAAGCTGCAAGAGATTTTGCTCAAACCGAATTGTTACCGGGTGTTATTGAAAGAGATAACAACCAGGAATTCCCTTACGAACAAATTAAGAAATTAGGTGAATTAGGGTTTTTAGGTATGATGGTTGATCCAAAATACGGTGGAAGTGGAATGGATACCATTTCTTACGTATTAGCTATGGAAGAATTATCAAAGGTTGATGCATCAGCTTCTGTTGTTGTTTCTGTTAATAATTCATTGGTTTGCTGGGGATTAGAAGAATACGGTACTGAAGAACAAAAACAAAAGTACTTGGTTCCTATGGCTTCAGGAAAATGCCATGGTGCATTTTTGTTATCTGAACCTGAAGCGGGTAGTGATGCAACTTCACAAAGAACCACTGCAATTGATATGGGTGACCATTATTTGTTAAATGGAACCAAAAATTGGATTACCAACGGAAATTCAGGTACCTATTATTTAGTAATTGCACAAACTCATGTAGATAAAGGACATAAAGGTATCAATGCATTTATAGTTGAAAAAGGATGGGATGGTGTTGTAGTTGGTAAAAAAGAAGATAAAATGGGTATCCGTGGTAGTGATACACATAGTAT
>JBMLOK010000345.1:44302-59404 GCA_049243005.1 Bacteroidia bacterium
CATGGTGGTTATGGATATGTTAAAGAATACCATGTAGAAAGATTGATGCGTGATGCTAAAATCACTCAGATTTATGAAGGTACAAGTGAGGTACAAAGAATTGTTATTTCAAGAGAAGTTTTAAAGTAAAAACCGATTTTGATAGATAAAAAAGGCTCGTCTCATGTAGACGGGCCTTTTTAGTTATTAAGTGGTAATTAAAAGTGGGGTTTGGTGTTTGGACAGCCGTTTTTTTGCTCTAAATTGCGGTATAACTGATATTTAATTATAAAAGTATTAAGTACATTTAAATGTTCAACATATGAAAACAACAATTACTAAAAACACCCAAGTTTCTACCCCAGCTAAACCAACAATCGAGCAGGCTCCATTAAATAAGCCTTACGTATTGTGGTCGAAAACCGGTAAAGGAGATTTATTAAGTTTAGAAGTAATAGATGGTTTTCTAAGAGACCATATGATGTTACATTTTTCGAAACAAAGAAAGGAGTCAGAAACCTTGATTGTTGAATTTGAAAGAGTTAGATCTTCCAAATTAAATAACTATTTTAATGGTGAAATTCTTCAGGAATTAGCAGGATTAAAATCGTTGGTAGTTCATATATTAGAGAATAAAACACTAATTTCGGAGACTATCATTCCTATAAATGAATTAAATTAAAAATATGAAAAGAATATTACTCTTATTACTTATTGTTATTGGAATAATTGGGCGAGTTAACGCCCAATTTGGTTTTGATACCTACAATGTTGCAGATGGTGAAATCAACTCTACATTCCATGATGTTGCAGCAAACAGAATGTATGTTGCCGGTGATTTCAAAGCATTTGGTGATTCAACTTCGGCAGGCTTTGCAGCTTTAAATTCAGCAACCGGGGCTCTAATTAGAAACAGTATTCCGGCAACCAATGGACAGGTTAACAAAATTGTTTCAGATGGTTCAACGGGTTTTTTTATTGCCGGGAGTTTTACTCAGGTAGGGACATTAAGTAGAAATTATGTAGCACACATCTTGGCTTCAGGTCAGGTAGATGCCAATTTTAATGCTTTAATTGATACTAAATTAGGCGGTTCAGCTAAAAGTTTAGCTTATTCAGCTAATGGTTTAGTAATTATTGGAAATTTTAATTCCGTAGCAGGAAGTACTAGAAATGGTATTGTTATGGTAACGCCTTCTAATGGGGCTTTAAAAACACATTTTGCTCCCAATATTTCAGGAACAATAAATGAGGTTCTTTATCACAATAATTTACTTTTTATAGCAGGTAGTTATAGTTTATTGAACTCAAATGGTAGTTCCACAGGTAGAACTAATTTTTGTGCATATTCAGTAGGTACAAATTCATCTACATTACAGGTAACAAGTTTCAATCTTTCATTTCAAACCGGAGGTGTGGTTTATACAATGGCAATTTCACCAGGTACAAATCCTACTTTATATATTGGCGGAAATTTCACTTTAACTAATAATTCTGCCTTAACAAAATTAGTAGCGATTAATTTAACTTCGGGAACGGTAATTTCAAGTTTTTTACCCGCAGTAAATGGTTTTGTATATTCACTTGCAATTCCTTTCCCCAATTTTATTTTAGTTGGCGGAAGTTTTTCAAGTGCAGGTGGTGTTTCAAGAAGTTATTTTACAGTACTATCTTCAGGAGGCCAAGCATATACATCACCAGCTTTTAATGTGAATCCTAATGGTGGAGTTGGAAATATTACTTTTGCTACAAGAGGTACTAATAATTGTTTGGTGACAATTTCAGGTGCTTTTACTAGCATTAATAGTACTACCGACCCGGCAACTCGTTGGACTGCATGTTATGATTTGACAAGCACAGGCGGATTTACATTTAATGCAGCTTATACAAATGGATTTTCAGGAGCAGTCAGCACAAGTTTTTTATCTGGTACAAGAATAATTTTTGGGGGTGATTTTTTATTTGCCGGAGGAACTAGATGCCCACATTTAGCAGTTATTACAAATACAGGTCAGATTTTAACAAATTTAACCTCAGCTTTTTTATATAAAACCAGTACTTCTTTTTCTGTTAAATCTATTGCCAACATCGGCAATAATATTTATTTGGGAGGAAGATTTTTATCAAATAGTTTTGGAGGAAGAAATAACTTATTAAAGATTTCAAAAACTAATGGAGTTATTGATTTAAATTTTTTCCAAACAGCTGCTTCTTTAAGTAATGAAGTTAATGTACTAAAAGCTGAAGGAAATAATTTGTACGTTGGTGGTGCATTCACTACACTTGGTATAACTAGTCAAAATATAACCAAACAAAGATTTGCGGCAATTAATACAAGTAACAATTCAGTTTTAGCTTCAGTAAATTTTTCGGGTCCTGTAACCACAATTGCTATTGGCTCTACCCACGTTTTTATAGGTGGATCATTTAGCTCAATCATTGCTTCCGATTATGTTACAAACCTAGCTCGATTACAAAAATCAAATTTATCAGTAGCTGCAACTGCAAAGTTATTGTTATATAGTCCAAGCACATACATGAATCATAGTGGTGTCAGAGATTTAAGCATTATCAATGGTGACTTGTTTTTAGGAGATGGAAGTTATTATTATCAATATGATCAGTCTACCATTTTAATGAAGGCAATTTATCGTGCAAACAGTGTACAGGCAAGTAGAGTTAGGTCAATAATTGCAACAAATTCAAATCAATTTGTTACAGATATTAATAATGGAAGTTCGATTAAAACATTATTTACGGGAACAATTACACCAGTCAATTCTACTACTTATTCAATGTTTCCAGTAAGTCAGGCAGCTAACCTTGGAAATGATTTTAAATTATTATCTTATACTGCCGCAAATAACAAAGTTTTAGGAACAGTTTATTACTCAAAGGGAGGCAATTCAGGTTATAAACTAGTATCATTTTTAGCATCCAATCCAACTGCCCCTGCTGCCCCTAGTTCTAGTGCAAGCAATTTGACATTTCAACCATCAATTAATTCAATTAACGTTAATTGGGCAAATGGAAATGGAATGAAGCGAATTGTAATTGCAAAAAAGGGTGGAATTCCGGCAATACCAACTTCAATTCCTAATGGAATTTATGCGAGTTCGAGTTTTGGAAATGGAACTAATTTAGGAAATGGAACTTATGTTATCTATGAAGGTTCCAGTAATTCTTGTGTATTAACTAATTTAACTTTAAACAGTGTTTATGGATTCAGAGTAATTGAATTCAATGAAAATAATTGGGTTAAAACTTTTAGATTGAATCCAAGTTTATCAGGTTCAACATCTACTTTAGATTATACTTCACCAACAACTGCTTCTAATGGTTTGGTTTTAAATTGGATAAATACAAATTCTGCTTCTTTTAGTTGGAACAATGGAAATGGAACTAGTAGGTTGTTTTTAATAAAGAGAAATTCACCAATAACATTTACTCCGGTAAATGGTACCTCTTACTTTTCTAACAGTACTATGTCTGATGGTACTATAATTGTAAATTCAAATGCATCTAATACTCAGGTTGCAAGTAATTTAACACCGGGTTCTACTTATTATGTAAGAATTGTTGAATATAACGGAAGTGGAATAAGTGCGAGATATCTAAATTCGAATACCACGAATACAATAGTTCAAACAACAAATTTCGCAGCAACTCCAACTCTTCCTTCTTCTGCAATTAATGTTACTCCATCAATCAATACTGCTAGTATAAATTGGGTTAGAGGCAATGGTGGCCGTTCAATTGTTTTAGTTTCAAAAGTTGCAAATAGTCCTTCTTTTGGTGGTTCTACAATCAATTTGATAAATGGAACTTCTTATTTACCAATGCCAAGCTTATCAAGCACAATTGCTGCAGGTTTCGTAAATTATAATGTTTCAGGAATGAATTTTACCAGTCAGGTAGTTTATTTAGGTACAGGAAATTCTGTTTCTATTTCTAGTTTACAACCAAATTCAATATATCAAGTGGCTGTTTGCGAAGTAAATGGCGGTGGATTTAATGGAAGTGGACAATTGGCTTATTTAACAAATCCTCGTCCGGTTGCTACATTTACAACTATGCCACAGATTTTTGCACCAAGTCTCATACCTACTTCTCACAATGTTGTTGCGAGTCAGGAAGATGCTAATTTAAATTGGGCCGGTGGAAATGGAACCCATAGTTTGGTTGTTATGAAAAAGGAAGCTCCTGTTTCAATCATTCCTACTGATAATAATATTTATACACCACAAAGTTCTTTTGGTACAGGTACTCAGTTGGGGGTTGGAAACTACTCTGTTTATTCATCAACGAATCAAGGTTTTGTAAATGTACAAAATCTAGAGCCTGATGTTGAATACCATTTTGCTATCTATGAATACAACCAAAATGGTGCAATAGTAAAATACAATTCTAATCCATACAGAGGAATATTTAGAACTTCAAAATCATGGCCGGTTAAGGCAGGAGGTTCTAAAAAAGATGCAGGTGGTGGTGTTATAACTGACGCTTCTGGAAATGTTTATGTTGTTGGTTCTTTCGAGAACTCGGCTTCATGGGGAACAAGAACTATTGTTTCGAATGGAGGTAATGATATTTTCATGACCAAATATTCACCAAATGGCAAAGTGCTTTGGGCGGTTAATCAAGGTGGGGGAGACGCAGACGCGGCATCTTCAGTTGCTATTGATGAGGCGGGTGATGTTATTATGACAGGAAGTTTCCGAGCTTCAGGATCATTTGGTACTGGAAATAATTTAACAAGTTCAGGTATTGATGATATTTTTATTTCAAAGTTAGATGCAATTGGTAATGTAATTTGGAGCAAAAAAGCAGGTGGAACAGATCAAGATGTTGCTTTAGCAATTACAACTGATAACCTAAATAACATTTATATCGCGGGTTACTTTAAGGGAATACTTACTTTCCCTGGAACCTCAACATCTTTAACAGGAGCAGGCGGTACAGATGCATTCCTAGCTAAATATGATTCAAATGGTAATCTGATTTGGGCTAAATCTGCAGGTGGTACAGGAAATGATTTTGCACATGGAATTGCCGTAAACGGAGCTAATGTTGCAATGGTTGGTCAATTCGATTTAACAGGAAATTTCTCAGGAACTAATTTAAATAGTTCTGGTAGTTCAGATGCTTTTATTGCTGAATATGGAGCTTCAACCGGAAATCTGAATTGGGTTAGTAAAATTGGTGGAACCGGTGCTGATATTGGTTTTGCTATTACTCCGGCAAGTAATTCGTATATTATAACAGGTCAGTTTTCAAACTCTGTTACGATTGGAACAAGTAATTTTATAAGTGCAGGTAATTCTGATGTATTTGTTTGCCGATACAATTTAAGTGGTGCTCCAGTTTGGGCTACAAAAGCAGGTGGCGTTTCTCAGGATGCCGGTCGTGGTATCACAATGAATAGTTTAGGAAGTAAAGCATTTGTAACCGGAAGTTTTGCTGAAACTGCAAATTTTGGTTCTACTAATTTATCAAGTTTTGGTAATTTGGATGTTTTTGTTGCTACGGTTGATTTCACTACAGGCGATTTTGAAACTGTTTATCAGAATGGTGGTCCTGCCGATGATGAAGCAAGAGGAATTACTGCTGGAACTGCTAATACTAGCTTTATAACAGGTTATTTCAATGGTCAGGGTTCTTTTGGTAATGTTGATTTAACCAGTGCCGGTGATTGGGATATTTTCGTTCATAAGTTCACATTGATAGTAGGTTCTAATTTGCAAAACGGATTAGTAGCATGGTATAAAATGAATGGAAATGCAAATGATGCATCAGGTAACGGAAATAATGGTAATGCACAAAATCTAACTTCAACTACAGATAGAAGTAATGCAACAAATAAGGCTTATTTATTTAATCCAAATACTACTAATGTAGAAGTTTTAGCTGTTAACCCAATTGATGTGGCAGGCTCCGCAACTACAAACAACTCAACATATGCAGTTTGGTTAAAAACAATGCCTGATTTCACTAACTCTAATATCCCTAAACCAATTTTTGCTACAGCAATTGATGATGGAATTGAATATAGAAATATCTCTTTATCAGATATTGGTACAGTTAATTATTCATTTTTTAGTAATAGTGCTGGAATTCAAATCGACCAAATTTCAGCTGTGCCTATTCAGGATAATTCTTGGCACCATTTGGCTGTTGTTTACAAAGCAGGTGTAGAAGTTATATTTTATCTTGATGGAATTGAATTTGGTAGAACTAGCTTAACTACTTTTGAACCTGAAACTTTCTTAGGAACAAATTGGAATATCGGATGTCTTACAAATGCTAACAGAACAAGCCCGATTTATTCATTTAATGGCTCGCTTGATGATATGAGAATTTATAGACGCGCTTTAACTAGTTCTGAAATCAATGAAATTAAAAATCAAAGTGTATCAAATTCATTGGTAGAAAATTCTGATAAATCTGATAAAAAACAATTGGATAATATTTCAATGTACCCTAACCCAAGTTCAGGTAAAGTTTATTTAAATCTTGGCAAGGCAGCTAAAAATGCAGAAGTGTCTATTTTAGACCTTTCCGGTAAAGTTTTATTAACTCAAAACTATAGTGAAGTTGCTGATGGATTAATTCAATTCAATGCTTCAGATTTAGGTTCTGGCGTATACATTGTTCGTATTGAGGAGAATGGTGAAGTTTCTACCAAGAAATTAATTATTTCTAAATAAACCTTTTTAGAAGTCAAAAACTCAAACTGAGTTTTTGACTTCTTTTTTCAAAATTTTAATCCAATTCAAAATGCATAAAAAATTACTTTTTATAATAATTTCATTCTTTTCTATTCAACAGTCTTTCTCCCAATCTTTACAAAATAATTTTTGGGAAACGGATGGTGTTGTAAATTCAATGGTTAAACTAAATAATAAACTTTATTTAGCCGGAGAGTTTAGTTACGTTGGTCCAAATACAGGTTCATTCGCAGGCTTCAATGCTACAAGCCAACAAAATTTTGATAAATCTGTCAATATCAAAGGAATAGTACATGCAATAGCAAAAGATGCAAGTGGCAAAGTTTATATGGGTGGTGAATTTACAGAGCAAGGCAGAACTAATTTATTGGTTTTAAACCCTGACGGTACATTAAATTCCCTAAATATTTCAGTTAATGGTCCAGTTAAGGCATTAAAAGTTACTGCAAATATTCTTTTGGTTGGTGGCAGTTTTAGTGAAGTAGGATCTGCTGAACGTTTAAATTGTGCAGCAATTAATATCTCTAATGGACAAGTTTTACCTTTAGCTCCAAATCCAAATGGAGAAGTTAATGCCTTTGAAATTGCTGGTGCTGAAATTATTCTTGGTGGTTCTTTTACTAGTGTTGCCTCACAAGAAAGATTTGGTATTGCTTCAATTAGCGCACTTAGTGGTAGTTTACAATCACTGAATACAAAAGTTGAAGGAACTGTAAAATCCTTGTTATTAGATAATGCAACTTTATTTATTGGTGGACTTTTTACCAAACTTGATACCAGTGATAGAAATAATTTGGGAGCTGTAAATATGTTTGATAATACAGTTACTTTCTTTAATCCTAATGTTAATGGTGTTGTAAATTCGATGGCTAAGGATGAGACTTTACTGTATGTGGGTGGCTCTTTCTCTTCAATTAGTAGCGAAACCCGCAATAACCTTGCAGGATTAAATAAATTAACTGGACTTGTTAGTACTTTTAATCCTTCACCAAATAACGAGGTTCTAAGTTTATCTTACTCATCAGGAATCTTATACTCAGGTGGATTATTTACTAGTATATCTGGTCAGCCTAAAAAGTACTTGGCAGCTATTAACTCAAATTCAAGTTTAGGTTCAAGTCCTTTAATTTCAGGAAATGTTAATGTTGTAAGTAGTTCTGGTGATACAGTATTTGTTGGTGGCAGTTTTTCAAGTTTTGGGGGCACTGCTCGCTCAAATTTAGCTGCTGTTGATTTTCAAACCGGCATTCCTACCTCATTTGGTCCAATTGTAAATAATAATATTCATGTCATAAAAGAATATTCAGGTTTATTATTAATTGGTGGTGAATTTACCAGTATTGGAAATATTTCCAGGTCGGGTTTTGCTGTAATTGATACTTTAACCGGTGTTCCTATTACACTTAGTTCAAATGTAAATGGATATGTAAATGATATTGAAATTATAGGAAACGATGCCTTCATTGCAGGTAGTTTTTCTTCTGTATCAAGTGAAAATAGAAATAATTTAGCTTCAATTTCACTTTCTACCGGAAGTGTAAACTCGTGGAATCCGGGGTCAAATGATGAAGTTTATTCACTTTTGTTAAACGATCAATATTTATATGTTAATGGTTCATTTACAAATATTGCATCTACTAACAGAGGTCGTGTTGCCAGATTTGATATTGCAAATGGTATTACACTTAATAGCTGGAATCCTTCAGCAAATGGAAATGTATATGATGTTCTTGTAAGTGGTGAAAAGGTATATTTAGCTGGTACATTTTCCGGATTAAATGAAGATTTTGCATCTCCTGTATCTGCAGTAGATACAGCAATTGGGGCGAAAATTTCTGCTTTTAATCCTTCAGTTACAGATGGAATGAATTCTTTACTTTTAAATGGTACAATTTTGTATGCGGCCGGAAACTCTGAATCGGGTGTTTTACCAATTAATATTGAAAATTCAGAGATTTTGGATTTAGGAATTAAAGGAAACTTTTCAAGTATTAACAAAATTGATATAATAGAAGGTAGTCTTTTTATAGCCGGTGAGTTTAAATTAACTGAAGTTTCGAATCGCAGAAACTTTGCAGTATTCAATATGGTTGAAGCAAGTCCTGATATTTCAGCTTCTTCTTTGAGCTTTTCTGATATTTCTCCAATTAGTATGAAGTTAAGTTTTACAAAAGGAAATGGAAGAAAGAGAATAGTTCTTGCTCATGAATCTATTGCAGTGGATTCTCTTCCTTCTGATGGAAAGTATTATGCCGCAAACTCTATGTTTGGTATGGGTGAAAGTATTGGATTCGGAAATTATGTAATTTATAATGGCACAGAGAATTCAATAGAATTAACTGGTTTGAATATTGGTACTACTTATCATTTTACTGTTATTGAGTATAATGGATTTGGTTCATTTTCAACATACAAATCATCAAATCCACTTATTGGCTCGCAATCTACTATTGTTGGATATGAAGCTCCAACAGTTTCGGCTTCATCTGTTCAAGTAAGAGAGATTCAAACTAATTCGATGAAAATTTCATGGACAAAAGGAAATGGTTCTAAGAGAATTGTTGTTGCAAAAGAAGCTTCTGCTGTAAACGCAATTCCTACTGATAGCACAGCTTTATTTGCAAGTGATAATTTTGGAAATGGTTATGATTTAGGTGATGATAATTATGTAATTTATAATGAATCAGGTGATAGCCTTAAATTGTTTAATTTGAAGTCCGGAACCACTTATCATTTTGCAGTTTTTGAATACAATGGTATTGATGCATTTGCAAGAGTAAAAACTGATAATCCTGCTTTAGCTAGTTTTACTACACTCACACCTGCTGCTGAACCTACAGAAATTTCTTCAGCAATTACATTTTCTGAAATTGGAACTACTTCTGTTAAGGTTTCATGGACTTCAGGAAATGGAGCTGGTAGAATAATGATAGCTTCCGAAAGTCAAGATTTATTGAGTTCTCCAGATGATGGTGAGAGCTATTTTACTGATGGTAATTTTAGTGGTAATTCTTATGGTTTTTCAAATACTGAAAAGGTTGTTTATATTGGTGCAGGAAATTCTTCGACAGTTACCGGCTTAAACCCTGGTTCAACTTATTATTTTGGTATTGTTGAGTTTAATGGTTCAGGGTTTACTATAAATTATTTACAATCTTCAGTTGCTAAAGGCAATGTGAAAATGAAGATTCCTGGAACCCCTCCTGTTAATCCATCAAGAGCTTTGAGTTTCCCTAGAGTGTCTTCTGATTCTTTGTATTTAAAATGGATTAGCGGTATCGGACAAGGCAGAGTTGTATTTGCCAGAAAGGGCGGTCTGCCTTCCGCTAAACCGGTTTCAGGAGTTACTTATAATGCCAATTCTACTTTTGGTTTAGGTGATTCTTTATCTGATGGTTCATTCGCGATATATGATGGAAATTCTAACGAAGCCTTTATTGCAAATCTTGAGCCTAATACCGTTTATGGTGTTGAAGTTTTTGATTATAATATCGGTGATTTTGGAAATACTTACCAATTAGATTCATTTGCTTATGGTTTAAAATCAACTGCACCTCTTACCGGTTTACGAAAGTTTATGAATGAAGATCATGTTAAAATTTATCCAATTCCTGCACAAACTCAATTAACAATTGATTTTACAAAAGCAATTAAAGGAAAATTGGAGATTAAAATCCTTGATTTGTCTGGTAAGTCGGTTTATGAATCTTCAGTAAATACCAATTCATTAAGTAACCAAACTTTACAAATTGATTTATCTAATTTAGAGAATGGAAATTTCATTTTGTATATTTCTAATGGTAAAGAATTTGTTACCAAGTCTTTAGTTGTTTCTAAGTAAATTTAATTTCCTTCACCTTTATTTAAAATATGAATAAATTTCTACTAATTCTAGGCAGTTTCCTTTTACTACTTGGAGCATGTAAAAAAGACCTGAATTTTAACAAATTCGATGAACTTACTTTGAGTCCGGAATATGCTGTTCCTTTAGCTATTATTGATTTGGAAATGAACGACCTTCTTAAGGAGGATTCCAATATTGTTTATGATAATACCGGCTTGATTCATTTTGTTTTTAAGGAAGATACAATCGCATCATTTCCTGTTGATAGTTTTGTTAAATTACCGGTTCTTGATCCCATTTCTTCGAGGTCATCTTTAGGTGTTCTTGATATAGAAAATACTTCTACTTCAGATGTTACAACTTTAGCAGATATGGCTACAAATTTTAATGCTCAGACAAAAGCAGCATTAAATGCCGCAAATGGCACAGTTACTATCTTCCCTGCTATTACTGATAACAATAGTACGGTTACAGTATTGCCATATTCAAATTCAAATTTTTCCAATATAACTTTATCTAAGGGTTTTTTAGTTTTGGAATTTAGAAACAGATTACCTGTAACTATTGATGTTGTGAGATTGAATCTATTTAATATGATTCCTTTTCAAAGTTTAATAGGTCAGGTTCTTTTTACCAATATTCCTCCCGGTGGTAACAAAAAGGATTCTATAAATCTCGCAGGAGCTACTTTAAGTAATAGCCTTGGTTATAGTTTACCTCAATTCAGATCATTTGCAAGTCAAGCACCTGTATTAGTTAACTTAGGTGATTCAATTATTGTTGATGCTAAAACAAGTAATTTAAAGTGCGCTTCAGGATTTGCAGTTTTTCCTAGCTCTCAGGTTAATCCTCAAACAGTGGATATTGATATTAAGGCTGATGATCCTACAGCTAAAATTAAATATGCTACATTTAATACCGGTTTGATTAATTATAAAATGGTATCAACCATCAAAGAAAAATTAAACTTAAAAATTGTATTTCCCGGAGCTACAAAAAATGGATCCCCTTTTCCTCCTGTTGTTATTGATATTAATAATGAAAGTAAATCCGGTTCAATTGATATTGGTGGGATGAAAATGGATTTAACCCAGGATATCTCGCAGCCTTATAATAAATTAAAGGTCTTGGTTGAGCCAACTTTGGTTTCATCAGGACAATTAAAACTATTTGATTCTTCAGATTATGTAAGTGGTGATTTTTCTTTTGATAATTTTCAATTCGAAGCAATAGAAGGAAATCTTGGTAAGAAAACAATTCCAATTGAGGCTAGTGACATAAAATTAGATATGTTGGAAGATTTTAATGTCGGATTTAATTTAGATGATCCTAAGCTTAAAATCAATACTAACAATTCAATGGGAATTCCAATTACTGTGGCTTTAGATGTTAAAGGTATCAGTGGTTCAGGTGCTACTCAAAAACTGAATGGACCTCCATTTACTATTCCATATCCTACAAGTTTAAACCAGGGTAGTGTAAACGGAACATTTGTTTACGATAAAAACAATTCGGACCTTCCAAAACTAGTTTCATTACCTCCAAAACAAGTAACTTTTACCGGTAATGCGCAACTTGATACTAGCGGTAATTTTGATAGAAACAACGATTTCATTAAACGTGGTTCATCCATCACCGTTGGATTTGAAATGGATTTACCTTTCAGCTTAAAAACAAATGATTTTACCTTATCTGATACCAGCGATAATCCCTTCTTTGAAGTTAGACCTGATGGTACTTTAGGTAACTTTTTGTTAGGAAAAGATTTCGATTCAAACAATGTAGAATTCATTGATTTAATTGTTAAAATGGATAATGGAATTCCATTTGATGGTAGTTTGTATATGTTCTTCGCTGATAAAGATGGTATTATCAAAGATTCTGTTTCAACACCAAGATTTATACAAGCTGCAATTCCTGATGCAAATGGGAAAACAATAAAAAATACGGTTAGTGTAAATACAATTCGCTTAAGTGGACAAAATTTAGCGGCTATGCAAAGGTCTAATCTATCTAAAATGATTTTCAAATTCCAAATTAGCACTTACGCAAATGGCTCTCAAATTGTGAAAATCTATTCGGATTATAAGTCGAAAATTGGTCTTAGTGCCAAAATTAAGTTGAAAAATTATCAACCTCTTAAAAAGTAATTTAACTTAAAAGCATTAACGACGATGAAAAAACTTATACTCCTAATAACTATATTCTTTTGTGGCTTACTGGCTGAAGCACAAACTAACTTAACTTTTTATAATTTCAATTCTGTTGCTCAAAGTAACTTATTGAATCCTGCATTGCCTTCGCGACAAGGTTTTACCCTTGGTTTACTCGATTTTTATGGTCATGGTTATGTTCCCGGTGTTACCATGTATGATATTTTCAGAAAAGACGAGACACAGGCAACCACAGTTGATAAACTACTTTCTAATCCGAATTACCATTTGAGAGATATGCAGTTTAATTCTGAAATCAATCCTCTTTTTCTTGGATTTAGAATCAGAAAAAACTACTTCTCTTTTGGAATTCAAAATACGCTTAATCACAATATCGGACTTCCAAAAGATATTTTGGGATTGGTGTACTACGGTAATGGTAGTACTTCCAAACTATTTGGTAAGCCTGTAAATATTGGAGAATTAGATGTTGAAATGAGTGCTATAACCTCAATTCATGCTGCCTACTCAAGAGATTTTGGCGATAAACTAAGTATCGGTATCAGAGCAAAATACAATATCGGAATTTACCATACTAAAGTTATTCGTAACCAAACAACGCTTCTAACAGATAGTGGCGAAAATGGTGCAATCAGATTAAATGCATCTACAGATTATGAAGCAGTTGCTTCCGGTGTAGATAGAATTGAGGATTTAGGAAATGCTCCAAATTCTGCCGACCAGATTAGAATCGCAACCGATTATCTTAACAAGCCTGTTGGTTCAGGATACAGCTTCGATTTTGGTGTTAATTACAAAGCAAATTCCAAATTGAGTTTATCTGCTTCTGTTTTAGATCTGGGAGTAATGAACTGGTATAATGGCAAAAACTACTCAAGAAAAGCCACTTTTACTTATGAAGGTGTTTTAACTGATGACCCTACAAAATTGGATTCTGCTTTCGAAGACTTGGCTGACTCAGTAGGGAAAATATTTGAACCAATCGAAAAAACCGGTTCTTATACTACATCATTTAATCCAAAAGTTTATTTGGGTTTAAACTACAATCTCTATAAAAGTGGTACTTTAGGATTGGTTGCCTATGGAGAAATGTGGAAAGGGAAATTTTATCCCGGTGCATCTATCGCATTCACTCAAAGGGTTTGGAAAATTCTTGAGTTGAAGGTGAATTATAATATGTACCGTGAGCAATACTCAAATATAGGGGCTGGTTTTGCACTGCATTTAGGTCCAATTTCAATGTATGCCATGTCCGACAACATGTTAGGAAATTATAATTGGGAAAAAACACATTATTCAAATACAAGGGTTGGTTTAAATATCAATATTGGTAATCGCTTTGACAGAGATAATGATGGTGTTCCGGATAGGAAGGATAAATGTAAAACTATTCCCGGCACACGTTTAATGAAGGGTTGTCCTGATGCTGATAAAGATTTAGTTGCAGATAATGAAGATGATTGTCCTACAGTAAAAGGTTCTCCAAAAGCAAAAGGTTGCCCTGATGCTGATGGTGATGGCGTGAAAGATGCTTCAGATAGTTGTGTAAGTGTAAAAGGAGATCCACTTTTGCATGGTTGCCCTGATACAGATGGCGATGGTGTAGCAGATTACAAAGACCAGTGTCCTTCAATTAAAGGTTTACCTGAAAACTATGGTTGCCCTGATAAAGATGATGATGGTGTTTTAGACAAAGATGACGCTTGTCCTGAAAAGGCTGGTCCAAGATATCTTGATGGATGCCCTGATATGGATAAAGATAGTGTTGCAGATAGATACGATGCTTGTCCGGCTGTTCCAGGTTTAATCCAATTTAATGGTTGTCCTGATACTGATGGAGATGGTATTATTAATAGCAAAGATAGTTGTATGGTTATTGCTGGTTTAGCTATCTATTCTGGCTGCCCTGATACTGATGGGGATTCAATTCCTGACTATAGAGATTTATGTCCTTTAGAAGCAGGAAAACGTGAAAACAACGGTTGTCCTAAAATTGAACCGAATGTGGTTGTTTTAACTGTTGAGGAACAAAAGGTAATTAATGAAGCATTCAGTAACCTGGAATTTGAAGTTGGTACAAGTAAAATTGCTGAAAAGTCACTAAATAGCTTAGAAGAATTAGCAACCTTGTTAATTTCAAAACCACTTTATAAATTAGAAATCAATGGCCATACTGATAATGTTGGAAACGCTGCTGCAAACTTAAAATTAAGTCAAAGCAGAGCGAATGCAGTAAAATCATTCTTAACTTCAAAGGGAGTTTCAACTGCTAGTATGAAGGCAACCGGATTTGGTTCTAAAAAACCTATTGGTGATAATAAAACTGCTGAGGGACGCCAAAGAAACAGAAGGGTTGAGTTTAAAATTGTAAAATAAC
>JBMLOK010000346.1:0-8919 GCA_049243005.1 Bacteroidia bacterium
GGTTCCATATCTTCAGCAACAGTTGAATTTCTTAAGAAAGCACCACCAGTAGTTTGTATTCTTCCAAATACCCTGATGCTTTTGTCTAAACTTACATTATTAAATGCCGTGAATGTAGCTGTGCTTACGTGTGATTGGTTTAAATTAGAAATTCCACCACTAATATCAATGATAGAAACCGAACCTTCTGGATCGATTGTATATCCAACATTTGGTTCACCTTCATTAGCAACTAAAACTTTTCTTCCATCTGGAGTAAAAGTAATCATATCGGCATTTGCACCGGCTTTTACTTTGTTTAGGAAAGTACCGTTTGCATCAATAAATACAATGTTACTTGGATTGGTTTTTCCATTTGAATCGATTACTGCTATGGCAACGATTCCATTTTTGCATGTAACAGATGTTAAATCAATACCATAAGGTTTGATTGAGAATGAACTAACCAAAACCGGATTTGCCGGATTGCTGATACTTACAATTTTTAGAGAAGTGTCAGGAGCATTGGTAATAAATACCCGTTTTGTTACAGCATCGTAAGCTGTTATTTCTGCGCCTGCATTATTGTAGACACCGGTAGAATACCTTCCTAGGAAATTTAAGCTAACTTGTGCTTTTACTTGTGTTAATCCTAAAGCTAAGAGTACCAGTAGTGTACTGCATAATTTGAGATTTTGTAAAGTATTTTTCATTTTTGTTTTGAAATTTGTTCAAAGCACGAACAGCGACAATAACAAATGATTAAGTTGTCCTTAATTTATAGTTAGCCTAATATTACATTTGTGTTTTAAAAAATTATGTCATCACACCATATTATACGCGACGGTCAAGAACCTGCATTGATTATTGCAAATGGCGAGTCTTGTTCGAGAAACTTATTAGACCAATTATTAGAATGGAGTCCGATAGTGATGGTTTTAGATGGTGCTATCGATAGAGTAATTCCACTTGGCATTAAGATTGATATTCTTTCAGGTGATTTTGATAGAGATAAAGACCCAAGAGAAATTTTGAATTACCAAAATTCAGTGGAAATAGTTCATACTCCAGACCAAAATAAAACTGATTTGGAAAAGGGTATAGAATTATTGATTGAAAGGGGTAATACTTTTATAAATATAATTTGGGCAACAGGTAGGAGAGCAGACCATACAATCAATAATATGACTTTGTTGGCGCGCTATAAAGACAAAGCCAATTTGGTGATTTATGATGATTATTCTAAAATCTTTTTATTAAAAAAACAGTATACAAAATGGTATACAAAAGGAACTCCAATTTCATTAATTCCGGTTGGTATAGTAAGTGGTATTTCAACGAAAGGTCTGGTATATAATTTAAACAATGAAGAACTTGAATTAGGTTATAGAACCAGCAGTAGCAATGAAGTTGAGGAAGATGGACAAATTTACATTAGCTATGAAAGTGGTGATTTGTTAATGATGGAATGTTGGGATTAATTCCTTAAATTAATTTAGATATAAACTGCTGCAAAATAAAAAGCCTCCCTAAGGAGGCTTTTTGTCTGTCGATCAAAACAGAGCCTATTTACAAGAACAAGCTTTCGTTTTTGAAGAATCTTTAGGATTATAACCTCGATTCTTTTGGGTGTGATGTAATTCTGAATTATTGTTATAACACATTCTTTTTAACACCACTTCTTTTTTGTAAAGATTTACACCTTACTTTAAAGAAAACCTACCGTTCAAATACAGCAGGTTTTCTTTTTTTTGTTTGATTATTTTATAATAACCAATCTAGAGCTAATAGAAGATTCAACTCCGTTTACTCTTACGATATACATACCTTCAGATAATTCTGATGTGTTTAATTCCATTGATTGTTTTCCAACATTCATTCTAGAAGCAGGTAAACTGATGATTTCTTTACCAGATAAATCCATAATTGAAACTGAAACTGTTTCTGATTTAATTAAGTTGAAATCAATCGTAACATTTTCTCTTGTTGGATTTGGATACATAACAAAGTTGTTGAAAGCAGAAACCTCTTCACTTACTGATGTAGCAATTACATTAATTGTTTTTGAAACTGAATCAACACCATAGATATGAGTTGCAATTAAAGTAACTGTATAATTTCCATTTGAAGTATAAGTGTGAGTTGCATTTTTAGTATTTGCAGTAGCACCATCACCAAACTTCCATGAATAATCGATAGTTAATCCTTTTTCAGTTGTTGTATTTGTAAACGATAACTCTCTTGAACCTGTTGTAGTATTTTGTACAAAAGTGAAATCTACTATTGGAAGGATACTTACATCATTAATAGTTATTTCAAATGTTTTGATTGAGTTACCACATTTGCTTTTTGCAACTAATGTTACAGTGTACTTACCATTTGCAGGATAAGTGAAGCTAGGATTAGCAGCAGATGATGTATCATTTGTACTGGTAGTTACACCAAAATCCCACATGTATGATACCGCATTTGATGAAGTATTAGCAAAATCAACTTTTAATGAATTAGATGTTGCAGGAGCTGTAAAGTTAGCAGTTGCAGCAGGGTTATTAATTGGTGATGAATTGTAATTTGCATTCTGAGGATCAAAATTACACCAGCAGTTTGTCCAGTTACTATCGGCATTATCACTCAATGCACCTCTGTATGAAGTTGAAGTAAAGAAAGGATCTGAGATTCTTGAATCACTGAATGAAGCACCTGTTAAAGCTGGTGAACCAACTTCAGGAGCAAAATTAGGGTTTAAGTAATTAAATGGATCAGCTAAAACACCTGTAGCAGAAGCTAATGAATCATTTCCGTTTGAGAATAATTTGCTTCTTGTTAAAGTTGGATTAGAACCACCTGAAGTAGATGCATTTACAGCACGAATATTACCAGCTAATAAATTGTTTTTATACATCAAAGTATCGTTTTGGTGTTTGTTTACCGAACGAGCTCCGTCAATGAATAATGCATCATTCCAACCCATGAAAATTGAATTGTAGATACTTGTAGAAGAATTTCTTCTGATACGAGCACCATTTTGGAATGAATTACTGTAAGATAAAGAAGTTCCATTAGCTAAAGGACCTAAAACTGTGATATTAGAGAAAGTTGGATTGGTAAAAGGTTTAGCCTCTGAACCGGCACCATCGTTATCAGATTCGAAACCATTTGTAGTTGGACCTGAACCAATATCGTACAATAATGAATCTCTTAATACAATTGCATATTGTACTTTTCCTGAGAAACCAAAATCTACGTCTAAATCATCATCTACGTTTCTGAATGATACCAAGTGTTTTGCATCAGCAGTACCACCAAACCATTCAAATGCATCATCATCTGCAAAAGATACCTGAACGTATTCAATAGTTGTTTGTTTACCAATAGCACCCATAGTTAAACCATTGATTTCGTTACCAGGAGTGATTACAGTTCCTGCATACTCGATTCTCACATATTTTAATGTTCCTGCATTGTGGTTATCATCTTGACCACCATATAATGCATCACCTGAAGTATTATCTAAGTCACCTTCTACAGCATTTTGAATACCTGCTTCACCAGCTGCAACAGCAGAACCAGGGCAAGTTGTACAATCAGTAGGACGATTAATAACTGCTTTTCCAAGAATTACTAATCCACCCCAATCACCTTTAGAACGTTGTCCTGCTGCTTTACCTGAAGTGAAAACAATAGGTTGATTTTTTGTTCCATTTGCTTCAATTTTACCATTACGAGTAATAATTAAAGTTGCTTTGTTAGCACCACCTTTAATAATTGTTCCAGGTTGAATAGTTAATGTAGCATTGTTTTTTACATAAGTGTATCCATTGATGATATAAATAGTATCTGAGTAGAAAGTAGTATTTGAAGTAATATCACCTGTAAATGCTCTCACTGGAGAAGCAATACCTGTTACATTAATTTGTCTTGTAGTTGCGTTGTTACATGCACCTGAAATTGCAGTTAATCTTACAGTATAAGTACCGTTTGCAGCATATGTATTACTTGGGTTTTCTGAGCTTGATGTATTTCCATCACCAAAATTCCAAGAATAAGTTGTTGCATTTGTAGAAGTGTTTGTGAAGTTTACAACACCAGCACCAGTTCCGTTTGCTGAAGTAAAGTTAGCAGTAGGAGTAGGGTTAACTGTAACTAAAATACTATCAACCATTGAGCAACCAGTGATTGAATCTGTGATTGTTACAAAGTACTTAGTGGTAACACTTGGTGTTGCTGTAGGACGTGCAGCTGAAGTTGAACTTAATCCAGCTGATGGTGACCAGCTAGCTTTGTAAACACCTGTTAATGTTTGTCCAATAACTAAAGATCTTCCTGAACAAATAGTAGAATCTTTACCTGCATCATAAGTTAATGGCATTAGGTTTAATGGTGCATTATCGTAATTAGCTGTATTTGGGTTAAAGTTACACCAACATGAAGTCCAGTTTTCACTTCCCATAGCACCTCTGTAGTTTGTTGTATTGAAGAAACCATCAGAAATTTTTGCACCAGTAAATGAAGCACCAGTTAAAGCAGGTGAACCTGCAGCAGGAGTAAAGTTTGGACTTAAGTAATTAAATGGATCAGCAAGAATTCCAGCAGATGAAGTAATTGAATCGTTTGCATTAGCAAATATTTTTGCTCTTGTAGCAGTTGGGTTTGAACCACCTGAAGTTGAAGCATTAACTGCTCTGATATTACCTGCAAGAATATTGTTTTTGTATAACAATGTATCGTTTTGGTGTTTGTTAACCGAACGAGCTCCATCAATAAATAAAGCATCATTCCATCCCATAAATACTGAGTTGAAAATACTTGTTGAAGAATTTCTTCTTAAACGAGCTCCATTTTGGAATGAATTACTGTAAGTTAGGGATGTTCCATTGGCTAAAGGGCCTAAAATTGTCATGTTCGAGAATGTTGGTTCAGTAAAAGGTTGCGCTTCTGAACCGGCACCATCATTGTCTGATTCAAATCCGTTTGTAGTTGGACCAGAACCAATATCATATAATAATGAATCACGTAATGCGATTCCAAATTGTACTTTTCCAGTATAACCAAAATCTGTATCGAAGTCATCATCAACGTTTCTGAAAGATACTAAATGTTTGGCATCAACAGTTCCACCAAACCACTCAAAACCATCATCATCAGCAAATGAAACTTGTACATTACTAATTTGTGTTGCTTTACCAACACCACCCATAGTTAAACCATTGATTTCGTTACCGGGAGTGATTACAGTACCTGCAAATTCAATACGAACAAAACGTAATGTTCCTGAATTGTGGTTGTCATCATTTCCACCATATAATGCATCTCCATTGGTATTATCAACGTCGCCTTCAACAGCAGCTTGAATTCCAGCTTCACCTGCTGCAACAGTAGCACCAGGACAAGTAGAACAATCTGTAGGACGATTTATTTTTGCTTTTCCAAGGATTACGATTCCACCCCAATCACCTTTACTTCTAGCATTCGCTGCTTTATCAGAAGTGAAAACAATTGGTCTTGTTGCAGTACCATTTGCATTAATCATACCATTTCTGGTTACAATTAATGTTGCTTTTGTACCTGATTTACCTTTAATAATAGTTCCAGGTTGAATAGTTAAAGTGGCATTGTTTTTTACATAAACGTAACCGTCTAATGTGTAAATGGTGTCACTGAAAAGTGTAGTGTTTGCATCAATATTTCCTGCAATAGTTCTGGCTTTTTGTGCCATTGAAACCATGCTTAATAAAAATGCAAAAATGAAAAGGTTTAGCTTCTTCATGTTTTATTGAATTGTGTTGCGAAGCTAGACTTGACCTGTTGTTAGAAGGTTAACTTAAGATTACCAAAACGTTAATTAGAGAGATTTCGAATCTATTTTACATAAAAAAACCGACGATATTATCGCCGGTTTTTTTATGAATAAATTCCGTTTTTTAGTAGTATCCTATAGTTTATATGATAAACTAAAAGATAATGAATATCCCATCTTATATCTAAATACATCATTATCCATTTCGAATCTTTTTGCTGATTCTCCCGGAAGATTAGATGCATTGATTAATTGATCTTTTGTGAACTTATCAAGTTTTCCGTTTCCATTATTGTCCCAATAGAAAACTAAGTCCTGTGCAAGAATATCATTGATAGCAAGTTTCGCTTCAAGTCCTTTCCAAATTCTTTTTGAAACACTAATATCAACTACTGTTCTCGGGTTTTCCCATAAATCAGGTATCTGACCGTTGATTTCTCTTGTGAATGCAATTCTTCTACCAATTCTATTGACAAAAATAGCTGCACTTAAAGCTGATTTTGGATTATAGTATTGTAAGCTTGTGTTTAGAATATAAGGTGATTGACCTTGTAAAGGACGGCTACCAAATTTTTCTAATGCTACATTTTTATCAAACTTAACTTCAGAAACTATATATGCATAATTAGCAGTAAAACTAAAATCTCTTATCCATTTTGTATCAAATAGTTTATCTAAGAAATCAAAGTTTTTGCGAACTTCAAACTCAATACCATAATTAGTTGCTGTAGTTTGCGAAGAATAACTCAAGTAAGTATCACTACCTCTAAATTCATAAACCATTTCAATTGGATTTTGGAAAGATTTATAGAAGGTTGATACCGATAACATTTGACCTTCACCAGGATAGAATTCATACCTTAAATCATAATTATCAATTCTTGTTCTGGTTAAAGTTGATTTACCAGTAACAACGGTATTGATATTGAAATCATAGAATGAGAAAGAAGAGATTTCCCTGAATTCAGGACGAGCTAATGTACGTGATGCAGAGAACCTTAAATTTGTTTTTTCTGATAACTCATATGTGAAATTAAGTGATGGAAGAAAATCTGTGAAAGTAGTATCTACATTTAATGGTTTTGGCGGATTTGAATTCAATTCATATGAATTTATTACTTGTTTGTAAGATTCAGCACGAACACCATAAACTACTCTGATTCTATTTCCAATTCTTTGGTCTAACATTAAATAGGCTGCCGATAAATTTGAACTGGCACTATAAATATCCTGAGCACGGAAATCTTCATCCCAATAGTAATCATTTGAATATAAATCAGCTCTGAAAAGTGTATCTAAATTTCCTTCTAAGAATTTTAATCTTTCTATACCACCTTTTTTCAATACCGGTGCAAATGCTCTTGCTTGGAAATCTCTTTTACGTACCTGATAGAATAAACCTGTTTTGAATTCAGTTTTAACTTTTTTAGAGCTAAGGAAAGCCAATGATTTTTGAAGATCTACTCCGGCACTTTTGATATTCTCATTCAATTTTGAAAAGAATCTTCCGGTTTGTGTAATATCAGGATTACTGCTTGTAATTTTAGCTTGGTATGGAGTATAACCTGTTTCCGGATCGATTAAAGTTGCTTGAGTTGAAAATCTTCTGAAATCAGGAGTGCTTCTGTCAATTGTATTGTTGTTTAATACCCATTTCAATTTGATTTTTGAGGTAGGTAAAAAATGTTCTCCAATTAATTGATTGGTTAATAATCTACTTTGATTATAGTTAAAGTAAGTATTTCTTACCAATGGCGCTTGTTCTGATGTATAATCATCCGCTCCACCTCTGATAGTAGTAAGATTTTCAGAGTTTAATGTCAATGCATTTTTAAACGAAATTTTATGCAGGTTACCAATTTTATAACCAAAATTAGCCATGATTCCGGCTAGAATTTCTTCTTTAGTAATGGTATCCTGATAAGATCTTACAATTTGGTTATCGTTACCATCCATTGGTCTGTTGAATTGATTTCTTTCAACAAATGAATTTTTTACGCTATTGCTGTATGAACCTGAAACTATAAAACCGAATTCATCTTTCTTTCTTACTTTATAACTATTACCTCCTGATACACCAAATGAATAGTTTAATGGTAGATTTGATGGTCTTAATAAAGTCCAGTCATTATCAAATTTTCTAGAGTTTTCAACTTTATCAGGAGAAGAGTTGAATTCTCCTCTTGCAGGAATGTTTTCCGGTAAAGAACGTTTACCATCATCAAAGCCTAAGAAATCTGTGCTGCTGGTATTTGCTCCAACTCCGGCTTTTCCTGTTGTAATGCTATGTGTGCTAATTCCTGTTGAGAATGAAGTGAATTTTTTCTCAGGAATATCTCTTGTATTTATTGTGATTAAACCTCCTGCAAAATCCCCTGGTAGGTCTGGAGATGCTGTTTTGGTAATAACCATATTGTCTAACATATTAGAAGGGAAAATGTCGAAACTGAATGCTTTTCTATCACTTTCTGAACTTGGAAGTGGAGCTCCATTGATATATGCAGTGTTGTATCTGTCGTTTAATCCCCTGATTACTGCAAATTTATTGTCTTGAATAGATGTACCACTTACTCTTTTCATTACATCTCCTGTTGTGGCATCAGGAGTTTTTCTAATCATATCAGCTGAAATTCCATCTGATATAGAAACATTCTTTTTTTGTTGTAGTAAAAGTGCACTTGAATTTTCTCTTTTTAATGTTCCTTGAACAACAACTTCAACTAATTCTTTTGTAGTGCGTTCCATTATAATTGATACTGAGGTTATTTCATTTGCTTTTACCTCAACATCTTTAATTTGTTTCTTTCCATAAGAAACATAAGATGCAATTAGGTTATAAATTCCCGGTTTAACATTACTAATAGTAAATTTTCCCTCGTAATCAGTAGCAGCTCCAAAAGAGCTTCCTTCAATTACTACGGTTACTCCAATAAGTTCTTCTCCTGTTTTCTTATCGACTACCTTTCCGGTGATTTTTCCATTTTGAGCATTTACCTGAAATGCCGTTAATAATAGGAATAAAATGAAGTTTAAAAGTTGTTTCTTGCTGATTTTCATAGCAGTTTTGATCTGCCACAAAAGTATAGCTGCATATTCTCTTGGAAGTTAATGCTGAGTTAACATTAGGTAAACTCAATGTTAGG
>JBMLOK010000346.1:9019-13808 GCA_049243005.1 Bacteroidia bacterium
GCTGCAAAATCCTGAGACAATTTTGCATCATATAACATGACAGGAACTATTGGATGTTCTCCTGGTTTAATGTCGAATCCGGCTTCAGTCATTTTTGCTCTGAAATACTGAGTATTGTCCCAAAGAATATCTCTTAATTCTGTAGTTTCTGTTAACATATCTAAAACCGCAATACTTGCACCAACTATTGATGGGGCTAAAGTATTGGAGAATAAATAAGGTCTTGATCTTTGTCTGAGTAATTCAATAATTTCTTTTTTGCCTGAAGTAAAACCTCCCATTGCTCCTCCTAAAGCTTTACCTAATGTTCCGGTTATGATGTCAATTTTACCCATTACATCTCTGTACTCATGAGTTCCTCTTCCGGTTTTTCCCATAAATCCGCTAGAATGGCACTCATCAACCATAATTAAGGCATTGTACTTTTCTGCCAATGTTACGATATGGTCTAACTGAGCAATAGTTCCATCCATACTAAAAACGCTATCAGTTACAATTATTCTGTTTCTGCAATGTTGAGTTACCTTTAGCTTTTCTTCAAGATCCGACATATTATTATGCTCATATCTATGACGTTCAGCTTTACACAAACGAACCCCATCAATAATACTAGCATGATTTAATGCATCGCTAATGATGGCATCTTCTTCATTAAATAATGGTTCAAATACTCCACCATTTGCATCAAAAGCTGCTGCATATAAAATGGTATCTTCAGTACCAAGGAAATCGGCTAACTTTTTCTCAAGTTCTTTATGAATATCCTGAGTTCCACAAATAAAACGTACTGAACTCATTCCATATCCGTGCGTGTCAATTGCTTTTTTAGCTGCTTCAGTAACTTTTGGATGTGATGATAATCCCAAGTAGTTATTGGCACAAAAAATAATTACTTCTTTTCCGTCTGCTAATTTTACTTCGGCTCCCTGAGGAGAGGCAATAATTCTTTCCTTTTTATAAAGTCCTGCTGATTCAATTTCTGCAAGCTCTTTTTTCAATTGTTCTTGTAATCCTCCGTACATAGTGGTAATATTTACAAACAAAAATAGGAATCATTATTGATTCACAAAGTGACTTGAAGCTAAATATCTTATTTTACATATTTTAACTTCATCATTAGCTATTCTTTAATTATTTTCTCAAAGAATGATTCACCATTTAATGATTCTATTTTAACAATGTAAAATCCTGAAAGTAAGGAATTCATATCAATTCTGTTTTCATATGCTTCTATAGTTTCAGTAATCATCATTTTACCATTTAAATCATAAACTGATATTTTACCATTTTTAAAGTTATGGTCGGTTTTTACAAGAATGAAATCTTGAACCGGATTTGGATAAACCTGGTAAGTAGCTTGTGTTTTAATTTTTTCACTGATTGAACTGATAATTCCTTTGGCTTGAACTTCCATTAAATCCAATCCGCCTCTTATGTTACCTATGATGAGTTCTAAACTTCCATCTTTATTGATATCTCCAACACAAACGGATGATTTTTTTCCAAAATTTCCAGGTCTTGCCAAGTCGTTTTCTCTTTCAATAAAAATGCTGTCAATTGAGGTACAAACTCTATTTGGACTCAAATCGAAATTGCTATATAATTGAACTCTTCCATCATTACCACCAACAATAATTTCATATTTCCCATCTTTATCTAAATCGCAAACCAATGGACTTGAATATCCGTCAAAATAACTGATAGTTTCGCCATTTATTGAAATCTCTGCAGTACTTATTTTTCCAATTGAATCAATATCAGGACTTGAGTTAAATTGTGGATTCGAGTTAGTTCCTTTGTTTTCAAAATATACCAATGAGCCATTTTTTCTTCCTGCAACAATGTCTAATTTAGAATCTTTGTTTAAGTCGATTAATTGAGGTGTAATAAATGTACCTGCATACATTTCAAAGTAATTGCTGCTCTTCTTTTCAAAACTTATCTGGTTGTTTGATAAACTAGTATTTTCATAATAATGGAATTTTCCATTCATGTCACCAATTATCAAATCAACTTTTCCATCTCCGTTTAAATCACCGAAACTTGGATGCATCTGGAATATTTGACTACTGGTTCCAAAATTAATTAGTAAAAAGTTAGTATCAGCAAGACTAAAATAAGATTGACCATCTGCTTTTACTTCATTTTTAAAAAGTACCAATCTATCATTACTATTTTGTGTCTGAGTAAATTCACCTTGAGTGGCAACTACTAAATCTAAATCACTATCATTATCAATATCAACTAAAACAGGTTTTGCACCACCACCTAAATCTAACATTTCACCAACTAAAAATTCATTATTTTGATAAGTGAAACTTGGAATAGAAGTGCTTCCTGTATTTTTATAATACATAACCATCTTGTTGTTTTTAGCAGCTACATCAGCATTTGGTGCTACCAATAAATCCTTTTTTCCATCAGCATCTACATCTATCATATAAGCTGCCGGAAATATTTCTAAAGATGCTGGAGTACCTGAATTTGGAAAAACATTTTCTTCGCTAATTATAGAATCTCTTCCAAGACTATTAATTGTTTTACCATTTTTTAAATATAAAAGTGAGTTAAAACCAACATCACCATAAAGTATATCCTTGTCACCATCACCATCACCATCAAATACTGTAACAGCACTGCCATTATGCATTTTGGTTTTGTAATTTTTAAAGCAACTTGAATTATCGTGTAGACTAAATCCATGTGTATTCACTTTATAATATACATTTCCCCAGCAATCATCTCTGAATACAAACAACAATGAATCTCTTTTGTAACCGCGCTCTACACTAACATTCTGATTGTATGAAAATGTATTTTTACCATATCCGAAATGTAATAAATCTAAATCACCATCTCCATCCATATCTTCAATACTTGGGATATCTAAATTTTGGATAGCAATATTGGTTGGAGGTAAAAAGGCATTTCCTGTATCATAAATCTGATTTCTCCATTGATAAAATTTTATTTGCTCAGAATTATTTGGTGTTACATTTTTCATGAATCTAATACCTTGAGACCAGAAAAACTTTTCAGGTTCCGGTTTTACGTTATAATCAATTTCTGAAAAAATATCAGGTTTGCCATCTCCATCATAATCTCTTAAAAGTACCCAACTATTTAATGCAGGAAACATATTTGAATAGAAAGGGTCGTATTTGAATTTTTGGTTTGCAGTTCTAATAAAAGTGATGCTTTTATTCGCCGCTCTATCAAATACGTAAATGTCTTTTAAACCATCATTATTCAAATCTATTTCTGAAAATTGAGGTGCATTTAAGCCACCAGCAAAACTGTTTTGAAACGAATCCTGAGAATTTACTTTTAAAATTTTACCAGCAAAGGATCTTTTGAATTTAACCGGTTGAGCAAAACTGCCAACAAAAGTCAAAAGGCATAAAATGAGTAGAATTTGCTTTTTCATATTAGTGAATTTGAGAGTAAAATTAACGTAATTGCCATTAAGTTAAACTTAAATGGTTCATAAAATGATTTCGATTGAGAAGTTATATCAATTATATCTTAATTTTCCTGATGTATGCACAGATACCCGAAAAATTACAAAAGATTGTTTTTTTGTTGCTTTAAAAGGTGGAAATTTTGACGGAAATGCCTTTGCAAATCAAGCTTTAAATAGCGGTGCAGCTTTAGCTTTGGTTGATGATCCAAGTGTTTGTGCTGATCATCGTTTTATTTTAGTTGAAGATGCATTAAAAGCTTTGCAGGATTTAGCTTCTTATCACAGAAGAAAGCTTAATATTCCTGTGATTGCTATTGTTGGTTCAAATGGCAAAACAACCAGTAAAGAGCTTATTAGTTCGGTATTGAGTCAGTCTAAGAATATTTTATTTACTCCGGGAAATTTTAATAATCATATCGGTTTACCATTAACTTTATTAATGTTAAAGGAATCGCATCAGTTAGCAGTTATTGAAATGGGAGCTAATCATGTAAACGAGAATGCACTTTTATGTGAAATTGCTTTGCCTGATTACGGACTTGTTACAAATAATGGTAAAGACCATTTGGAAGGATTTGGAAGCATTGAAGGAGTGATTCAATCTAACAAGGAATTGTACGATTTCTTAAAAGCAAATGATGGAACAGCATTTGTAAATATCCAGGATTCTAAATTAATGGAAATGTCCTTGGGTATTGAAAACAGAATAACCTATTCAGGAAATCATAAGGATAAATCTTCTGCAGCCGATTATTCTTGTTATGCCCAAACACTTCAGCCTAAAATTACATTTAATTTAGATGGGGTTGATATAGAAAGTAATTTAAGTGGGGATTACAATTTTGATAATATCATGGCAGCCGTTGCAATCGGCTTACATTTTGGGTTAAGTGAAGATGAAATTAAAGCAGGAATTGAAGCATACAAGCCAAGTAATTTAAGGTCACAGTTAATTGAAAAAACTGAGAACAAAATATTTTTAGATGCATACAATGCTAATCCGAGCAGCATGGAGCTTAGCATTCGGAATTTTATCCAAATGGATGGTCCCAATAAATTATTGATTTTGGGTGATATGTTTGAGATGGGCAAATATGAAGCGGAGGAACACCAGAATATTGCTGACTTTTGTAATTCCTTTTCAGGAACAGAGGTTTGGTTAGTAGGTAAGGCCTTTTATAAAACCAATTCATCATTTAGGAAATTTGAACAAACTTCAGAAGTTTTTGAAGAATTAAAATCGAATCCTATCAGTTCAAGATTTGTCTTTCTAAAAGGTTCAAGGGGAATGAAATTAGAATCATTAATAGATTTTATTAAATAAAT
>JBMLOK010000346.1:13908-37309 GCA_049243005.1 Bacteroidia bacterium
TAAAAGGTTCAAGGGGAATGAAATTAGAATCATTAATAGATTTTATTAAATAAATTGGAGCTATAGCTCCAATTATCAATTAAGCAGGGATTTATTGCTATAAATCCTTACTTAACTATTTAAATCCTTTTTAAACAGACCTTAATAAAACAAAAATGCCGCTCTTTTGAAGCGGCATTTTTTATTAATACTTGTTTAGTCTTATTTACCTTTTTTGGTCATTTCGCCTACACGGTCCATAACACAACGGAAACCTACTGTAGCTGTTGATTGCTCTTGGTCTAAGTATCTGCGAGTACCAGGACTCAACCAATAAGCTCTATCTGCCCAAGATCCACCTTTGTAAACACGAGCAGCATTATCAACCAATGAACTTGCACCATAATCGTATTTTTGTTCGATATCAGTATAAGTTAATTCGTCTTTGAAGCCAATATTGTCAGAACGTTTGTAGTTTCTTCTTTGTGCATTGTCTTCTTCAGTAACATCAACATAAATTAAACGACCTAAGCTGTCTTTTTCAGAAATGAATCCATCAGCATCAGTTTTGTATTTTTTGTAAACGTTACCACGATAAGGATTGAAACCAGTCATATCTTCTAATGAAAGTGGACGATAAACATCACCAGTCCATTCGCTTACATTACCTGACATGTGGAACAAACCATAATCATTTGGTAAAAACTTGGCATCTTTAACTTTATGAGTGTAAAGAGCTCCGTCGTTTAAGTTACCAGCAATACCAGCTCCGTCACCACGACCACGAGTATAGTTTGCATACATTTTACCACGAGTTTTCTCAGTATCACCTCTTCTTAGTGTTAAACCATTCCAAGGATAAATTCTTTTAGCATCAATGTTTTCGTTGAAGGAAGCAGATTTGAAACCACCGGCAGCATATTCCCACTCTGTTTCTGTTGGTAGACGGTAAGAAGGTAATAAAATACCATCTTCCATTCTAACACCACGAGTTTTTCCACCTGGAGCATAATCTCTCAATTCTTTTTTAACTGAAGGAGTATACAATCCTAACAAATAAGCTTCAGTGTTGAAGTTTTGATCACCGGTTTGTTTTTGGATGTCGAGATTAACTAATCCTTCACGAACCATAATCATTTCATTAACGCGGTCTGTACGCCATTTGCAATATTCAGCAGCTTGTACCCAGCTCACACCAACTACAGGATAATCTCTGTATGCAGGGTGACGTAAGTAATACAATACGTAAGGTTCGTTGTAAGATAATTTATCTCTCCAAACCAAAGTATCAGGCAAAGCTTTTTTATGAATAATTGGGTTGTCACCATATTGACGCATTAACCAATGTAAATATTCTAAGTAATGAAAATTGGTAACCTCAGTTTCATCCATGTAGAAGCTACTAACCGAAACACGACGTTTGTAGTTATTATGGTCGAAAGTCAAATCCTGTTCAGCACCACCCATTGTAAAGGTACCACCTTCAACAAAAACAAGACCCGGACCGGTTTCTTGTTCTTTGAATTTGTGTTTTTCAAATCCGCCCCATTTAGCATCATTGTATTTCCAACCTGTAGTGCTCGATTTACCGGCACGATTGCAGGAACTTGTATAGAGCGCTAATGCTCCTGCAAGTGTGAATACCAAAGCTTTTGAACTTATTTTCATTTGAGTATCAATTGTTTTTTAGTTGTTTTCTAAATGACTCATTTTACAGGAATCTTTAAAAGATTGTGGAAAACGGGAAATTTGGAATTTTCAAATATAACGGATTTTTATTAAAAAAAGTCTGAGTGTAAAATTTTATAAATCTGGGCATCTTAAAGCCTTACTGCTCCTTCTTCTTCCGCCGGTATCAGGTTTAAATTCGAATACCATCGAAATTTCGTGAGAGCCTACTGCTGCTGTAGATGCCTTAGATATTACAGCATCATAACTGTAACCAATTTTAAAATTAGTAAAACGCATTCCAATCATGAAAATTGCAGCATCAGCATTTTTAGAAGTTTGACGGAACCATGTTCCAAGAGTCAAAGCTTTTTGTTTTACATAAAATCCAACATTAACCTGGTAAAAATTTCTTTGTTGCATGAAAAGCAAGTTTGGAGACAAAATAATTCTGTCTTCTTCATACCTAGTTTTATTCAAATAAATATTAAAACCTCCATGAACAGTATATCTTCTTGGCAATCTCAAAGCTGATGAATCAGCATTTTGGTAGAAAAATGATTGATTTGGTTCTAGTAAATTATGAATTGCAGCACCTGCAAATAATCTATTGCTAAAAATTAATGTACCAAAACCAAAATTTGGGATGGTTCTGGTTTCCATCGGGATTGTTTCTTGGGTTTTTAAAATCGGACCCAAAACCGGATCAATCATATCACCGAAAGTAAATTTGTTAAAATCGAAGGTTTTCTGAACGATTCCACCTTGAAGAGCTGCATTAAATCCCCAATCTCTATTTAACTGTGCATTGTAAGAATAGATTGCTGATGCAGAAGTGCTTGTTAAAAATCCATCACCGGAAATATCATAAGAACTGATCAAACCAATTCCACTATTTACTCCACCTATGTAAGCGTCAAATGCTGCAACTCCGGTTCTATAGTTGTTTTGTAAACCGGTATATTGACTTCTACCAGAAATTGCTAAGCGAAGATTTCTACTTGCACCAGCCATAGCCGGATTGGTATACAAAGAGGCGGCATAGTATTGACTTAGTTGTGGATCTTGTGCTTTCAGTTCGGGAAGCAGCAAGCTTAAAGTCAGACATATAAATAATATTTTTCTCATTTGGTTCATGCTAAATATAAACTCCAACGCGAATTATTTTTTCTTATTTTTTTAAGAAGTTAAATTCTATTGAATATTTAGAATCTGCAATTTAGAAAATCTTTTTATTTTTTATGTAAAATCGACGAAAGGAAAATTAATTTCCTCTTAAAATTCAGGACAACGCATCGCCCTAACAGTTCTTTTAGGAGTTCTTTTGTGTAATTCAAATGATAATGAAACTTCGTGAGAGTTAGCAGCACCCGGTCTGGCTTCACTTACTGTAGCATCGTATGAATATCCGATTCTTACTTTAGGAGTTCTGATACCCAATAGAATAATAAATGCGTCAGAGTTAACAGCATTTGCTCTGTAGTACAATCCGGCCAAAAATGAACCTCTGCTTGCATACATACCTAAATTCAATTGTTGAAATTGTCTTTGTGATTTTACAATAACATTTGGATAAATATTCGCTCTGTATTTTGGATTTCTGCTTTCAACAACTGGAATAACCAAACCCATATTTCCTGTAAATCTTCTAGGAATTCTATTTGGATTTTCTACATCTCCTGTAGAGAAAAAATCTTGAGTTGGTTCAAAAAGATTATGAGCTGCTAAACCAAAATAGAAGTTTTTTGAATAACCTGAAATACCTGCTGCAAAGTTTGTTATGAAAATTGAAGGGTTTAAATCTCCACCTTGCATGTAAACCGATTCACTTGGTGGATTGATAAATCCATTTCCTAAAACTATCTGATCATACCATGTTAGTTTCGAGAAATCAACTGATTTTTGAATGAAACCCGCCTGTACTGCAGCTCTCATAGTAAATTTCCTTGTAACAGGAATTTGATAAGAGTACATAACATTCAATCCTATTGTTCTTAATGTACCAACACCTTGCTCGTCAAATGTAGCCTGAACACCAAATCCACCATTAATGGCATCAAAATGTTCGTCGTAGCTAAATGTACCGGTTCTGAATGAACCAGGAATTCCAGGCCATTGTTGCCTAACATTGGTTACAATCCTTCCAACTGTCTGTGTTCCGGCAAATGCAGGGTTCGTATAAATTGGATTGGCATAAAACTGAGAAAACTGAGGATCCTGCGCAGAGGCATATTCACCACAAATGGTGATTATAATTAGCAGAAATACGTAGGCCTTTTTATGCCACTTTTGATAAAAGGTCATTATAATATTTTTCGATCCTAGTTTAAAAACAAGTTTGCAATTATAGGGTTTCTGTAAACAATGTTTCAAACGATAACACAATTTGTTTTTCTTTGTTATCGTTTTTAATCGAGTTTACGAATTTTCAATAATAAGTATTTTAAAATCTAACATGCAATATTTTGAGTATTTAAGCCCAAAAAAGATGAAAATTTTTCTTTTTTCGTCGCTTTTTTTTCTTTTTTCTCACTTTTTGGAGGCAAAAGAAATTTTAGTTGAAAGGAAAATAAATTGGAAAAATTCTTCTAATTTTAAGAATTTACCTCACTTCGAAGGTGAAATTTTTCTTAAAAATCAGGAATCAGTTCCGGTTTTTTCAGAAATTTTAGACCTAAATGGAGAAGAATTTCTTTCAGCTCAACTAATTTTTGAAGATTTTAAACGATTGGATTTTCCAGGTATTGCCTCTACAGGAAATTTTCCTTCAAATTTTTCAGTAAGAACTTACCCTGCTTTTGAAAAAGGAAAATCAAAATTGATTATTCAAATTGATGCAATTAAACAAAATGCAAATGATTTGCTGATTTTGCAGAGTTTCAAACTTCAAATCAATACTAAACCTGCATTCAAGAAAGTTTCATTAAGAAAATCTGCTGCAAATTCGGTTTTGGCCTCAGGTGATTGGTATAAAATCGCAACAACTCAAAATGGAATTCATAGAATTGATTATAATGGATTAAAAAACATGGGTATTAATCCGGATGTAATCGACCCAAGAAAAATTAAGTTTTATGGTAATGGTGCCGGAATGCTTCCTACGCCCAATAGTGCTTTCAGATACGATGATTTAAATGAGGTTTCAATTCAGGTAAAAGGTGAAGAAGATGGAAAATTTAATACGAATGATTTTATATTGTTTTATGGTGAATCTCAAATCGACCAATGGATTTTTAATAAACAATCTGGAACTTATAGTCACCAATCGAATTTATACAGTGATACCACGTATTATTTTCTAACTGTTTCAACAGAAAATGGAAAGAGAATTTCAAAAATTAATTCAGAATCAACTTTTACACAAGAATCTTCTGAAGCTGATTACACTTATTTATATGAAAACGAGAAATCAAATCTAACCAAATCAGGAAAGGTTTGGGTGGGTGAAGAATTTGATAGGGTAACAAGCCAAAGTTTTAACTTAAGTATTCCTAATTTAATTTTATCACAACCATTAAGAATGTTGTCTTCTGCAACCTCTAGGTCAATTGTGCCTAGTACATTTGCTGTTACAATTAATGGTTCCAATGTTCTTTCCCACAATATGGGAGTTACAATTGGCGGTTATGAGAAACCATTTACATCCGGATTAAACTACGTTGCTGCTGAATTTACTGTTTCAAACCAAACATTAAATGTTACTTATGCTTACAATAAACCTGCCAGCGGAAGTATTGGTTGGTTAGATTTTTTCGAAATTGTTGCTCGGGTAAATTTAAAAAATTCAAGTGGCAACTTCGTATTTAAAGATAAAAAGTCGATTGCATCTGCTGCTAAAACAAAGTTTAATATTAATACAAACCGTACTTTAAATGTTTGGGATATTACCAATCCGGTTGCTCCATTCGAAATTGAAGGTGTGTTTTCTCAAAATAATTATAGCATTGTTTGTAATACAGATAGCTTAAGAGAGTTTGCAGTAATTGATGGAAGTAATTTTCTTCAACCTAAAATTATTGGTAAAATTCTTAATCAAAATCTGCATGCGTTAAGTCCGGCTCATGGTTTAATTTTAACTCATCCTGATTTTGTTGAAGAGGCAAATCGTCTAGCAAAATTTCATAAAGAAAATGATGGTTTAGATATTCATGTAATCAATATTCAACAGATTTATAATGAGTTTTCATCAGGTTCACAAGACTTAACTGCATTGAGAGATTTCCTAAAAATGTTCTACGAAAAAACTTCAACAGGTTCAGTAAAATTATCTGATGTAATGTTGTTTGGCAGGGCTTCATACGATTATAAATTCAGAATAAAAGTAAACTCAAATTTTGTACCGGCATTCCAGAGTTTTGAATCATTTGATCCAACAACATCTTATTGCAGCGATGATTATATCTGTTTTTTAGATGAAAATGAAGGTAATTGGGATAGAGATGGCGACCCGGGAGAACTAATGGATATAGGCCTTGGAAGGTTACCTGTTTCAAGTGCTTCAGAGGCCGCAGAAATGGTAGATAAGTTTATTTCATATACAAAAGAAACTTCATTTGGTGATTGGAGAAATAGAATGGTATTTATGGCAGATGACGAAGATTTTAATGCACATCAAAACCAGTCAAATAGTTTAGCGAATAATGTTGGAAATCGTTTTCCTGAATACAATATTCAGAAAATATTCCTTGATGCTTATCCTAGAGAGATTACTGCCGGAGGTGCTCGTTATCCTGATGCAAATAAGGCAATGAATAATGCGATTGAAAAAGGTTGTTTAATTTTTAATTATACCGGTCATGGTGGAGAAGTTGGCTTAACATCAGAAAGGGTAATGGGAATTGAAGATATCAATGCATGGACAAATAAAACCAAATTGCCATTGTTTGTTACTGCAACCTGCGAATTTAGTAGGTTTGATGACCCATCGAGAATTTCAGCAGGAGAAATGGTTTTATTGAATCCAAATGGCGGTGGAATAGGATTATTTACCACTGTAAGATTGGTTTATTCTGGTCAAAATGAAATTCTTAATTCAAGATTTTTTGATAATGTAGGACTTGATTCAGTTTCGCAATTAAATCCACCAAGATTGGGTGATGTTTTAATGAAAACAAAGAATTCTTATTTAGATAAAAATACCAGAAACTTTACTTTTTTAGGTGATCCATTTTTGAAGATGTCATATCCAAAAAATGAAATTATTCCTACTGAAATTAATGGCATTTCAATTCTTCAGTTTAATGATACCATTAAGGCTTTAGAGAAGGTAACAATTTCAGGCAAATTGGTTGATAAAAAGGGAGTTTTGATGAGTGATTTTGATGGTGAAATTTACCCAACTTTATTTGATAAATCAGAAACTTACAAAACTTTAGTAAACAATCCTGAACAAAGCAATCCTATGGAATTCAGGATGCAGAACAATGTTTTATACAGAGGTAAGGCTTCAGTAAATGATGGTTTATTTAGCTTTACATTTATTGTACCTAAAGACATTTCATATCAATTCGGTTATGGAAAATTTTCAGCTTATGCCAGCAATGGTGTTTCTGATGCATCGGGCTATTCAAATTCATTAATAATTGGAGGTACATCTGATTCAATTGGTTCAGATAAAACCGGTCCGGAATTGAAATTATTTATGAATGATGAGAAGTTTGTAAATGGAGGATTAACAGATGAAAATCCGACTTTTATAGCCAAATTATTTGATGAAAATGGAATCAATACTACCGGTAGAGGAATTGGTAGAGATTTAACTTTGGTTCTAAATAATGAAAATAGCAAAGCAATTGTAGTGAATGATTATTACCAGGCTACCATTAATTCTTATCAAAGTGGTGAGGTTCGGTATAAATTCAAAAATCTTCCAATTGGAAAACATACGCTTCGTTTCCGCTCTTATGATGCTTATAATAATCCAGCAGAAGCGAGTCTTGATTTTGAAATTAAACCGGCAGGAAAACCTTCTATTCAACATGTACTAAATTATCCAAATCCATTTACCAGAAGCACGGTGTTTCATTTCGACCACAACCAAGCAGGACAGGACATCTCTGTAAGCATTCAAATTTTTACAGTAAACGGACAATTAATCAAAACGCTTGATTACGATGGGTATGCAGAAGGAAATCACTTTTCAGAGTTGAGCTGGAATGGAAATGACGAATATGGAGATAAGTTGGCAAATGGGGTTTATATTTACAAAGTTAAATTCAGGGTATCTGGCCAAAAGCCAATTGAGCAGTTCCAAAAATTGGTAGTAATTAATTAATAGATTGCAATTTAATTTGTGGATTGCCGTTTTATAGACTTTCTTAAGGTTTTTCTAATTTTTAGTTTACTTATTTTTAAGGCTAAACTAAATATGGAACAGGTAAAAATTGGATAAGTTAATTGGAAAGTTATTTTTGTTGATTAGTAGATATGAATAAAGTGAAGAATTCAATTATTAAGTTAGGATTTACAGCCCTTATTTTTTCGGGTATTGTAAAGAATAGTGAAGCTCAAGTTACAGTTGGAGGCTCAAATACAGGATTAGATGGCAGGCAGAATACAATCACAACTGCTGTACCTTTTCTGATGATTACTCCTGATTCAAGGGCAGGTGGAATGGGCGATTTAGGTGCTGCTACTCCGAATGACCCTAATGCCCTGCACTGGAATATGGCGAAATTTCCTTTTAATGAAAGAAATGGAGCTGTTGCTTTGTCATACACACCTTGGTTAAAACAATTGGTTCCAGATATTAATCTTGGATACCTTTCGATATATGGAAAAATCAATGAGAAATCCGCAGTTGCAGGTTCATTGAGGTATTTTTCTTTAGGTCAAATTAACTTTACCGACCAGTTTGGTAACAGTACCGGTAATTATACACCAAATGAATTGGCTTTAGATTTGGGTTATGCTTCAAAACTTTCAGACCATTTTTCATTAGGTATTGCATTCAGATATATTCGTTCTGATTTAGCCGGAGGATTTAATCAATCCCAAACTCCGGTTGGTGCAGGTAATTCATTTGCAGGTGATATCACTGCTTATTATACCAATAAAACTAGAATAAAATTAGAAGGCAAAAATTACAAAGTTAATTATGGTTTTGGTGGTGCTATCACAAATATTGGCTCTAAAATTTCGTACACATCTCAACAGTACGAAAACTTTATTCCGGTAAACTTAAGATTAGGTACTTACGGTCAGGTTGAAATCGACCAATACAATACCATTGCATTAGCTGTTGATTTTACAAAATTATTGGTTCCTACAAATCCTATTTATAAAACAGATTCATCAGGAAGAGTTGTTATTGAAAATGGAAATACTGTAATTTTAGAAGGAATGGATCCTGATGTACCTTTAATTCAAGGTATGACACAATCTTTTTATGATGCACCAGGTGGATTCAAAGAAGAATTAAGAGAGATAAATTATTCAGCCGGTTTAGAGTATTGGTATGATAAACAATTTGCTTTAAGAGCAGGTTATTTTCATGAAAGTCCAACCAAAGGAAATAGAAAGTATTTGACTTTTGGAACAGGATTTAAATTCAGTGTTTTTGGATTAGACTTATCATATTTAGTGGCAATCGGACAAAACCATCCATTAAACAATACATTACGTTTTTCTTTCTTGTTTGATTTTGATGCTTTTGCCAGTCAAACAAAAGATGAGAAGAAGAAAAACGATGATGAAATAGCCGAATAATATGAGAATAGGTTTCGGTTTTGATGTTCATCAACTAGCAGAAAACAGACCATTTATTTTAGGTGGAGTTAAGATTGAATCAGAAAAGGGAATTCTGGGTCATAGTGATGCTGATGTATTGTTGCATGCCATTTCAGATGCAGTTTTAGGAGCACTCGCCCTTGGTGATATCGGCGAACATTTTCCAAATACAGATAAAAGTATTGAAGGTATTAACAGCGGTTTAATTTTAGCAAAATGCATTTCGTTGATAGAAGAGAAGGGCTATTTTGTTGGAAATATTGATACTTGTATTGTTTGTGAAAAACCTAAAGTTATGCCACATGCAAAAGCAATGAGGGAATCAATTGCACATATTTGTAAGATTTCTATTGATGATGTTTCTGTGAAAGCTACAACCAATGAAAAAATGGGTTTTATTGGAAGAGGTGAAGGAATTGTTGCATATGCTACGGTTCTGTTAAAAAAATCATAGAACTTTCTTTTAAATTATTCTTCTTAGTTTTTTTGCTTCCTAAAATCGACTTAAATTGAGCACCTCATATGATGCTCAGAGAACAATATCAACAAAAGTTTGATTCGATTTTAAAGGAATTAAATCAGCAACAACTAAAAGCTGTTCAGGCTATTGATGGCCCGGTTTTAGTAATAGCAGGCCCTGGAACAGGTAAAACGCAAATTTTAGCGGCCAGAATTGCAAACATTCTTGTTGAAACAGACACCTTACCCGAAAACATTCTTTGTTTAACTTATACTGATGCAGGAACAATTGCCATGAGGAAGCGATTGCTTTCTTTTATTGGTCCTGATTCTTATCGCGTTGCTATTCATACTTTTCACTCCTTTTGTAACATGGTTATCCAGGAAAATCTGGATGTATTTGGATTTAGAAATTTAGACCCTGTTGATGAATTAGAGCAAGTTCAAATATTAAGAGCAATTATTGATGATTTGCCTAAAAATCACCCTTTAAAAAGATACACTGGAGAAGAATATTTCGAAAGTGATAGAATGAAATCGCTCTTTGATGTCATGAAAAGAGAAGATTGGAAACCGGAATATTTAAATCAAAAAATAGAGGATTATTGCAAAGAACTTGAGTTTAGAGATGAATACATTTACAAAAGAGCCGGTACTAGAAAAGATGGTACTAAATTCTCAAAAGGTGATTTAAATACTGATAAACTCAATGAGGAGTTAAGGAGAATGGAGATGCTGAAATCTGCAGCAAATTTATTCGATGATTACAATAAAAGGCTTCAGGAATTAAAGCGTTACGACTTTAACGATATGATTCTTTGGGTGATTAAAGCCTTCCATGAAAATTCAGGTTTATTGGCATCTTATCAAGAAAGATTTTTATATTTTTTAGTTGATGAATTTCAGGATACATCAGGTTCTCAAAACGAATTGCTTCAAAAATTAATTCAGTATTGGGATAAGCCAAATGTATTTGCAGTAGGTGATGATGACCAAAGTATTTATAGGTTTCAAGGAGCCAATGTTGAAAATATAGTTCAGTTTCAAAGTCAATTTAAAGACCACCTAGAATTAATTCCACTTGAAAACAATTATAGAAGTACTCAAACTATTTTGGATATTTCAGCACAGGTAATAAAGAATAATAAAACCAGGATTTTAGAAGATAAAACCCTTTCAGCTAAAGGTCCGAATGCTCAAAATTCTACTTATAAACCAAGTATTTGGACTTGCCATAATTCCTTACATGAAGCATCAGCAATTACAGAGAACATCTTACAGTTACATCAACAAGGTGTTCCATTAAAAGAGATTGCGGTACTGTATAAAAATCATGCGCAATCAAATGAAATTATCAAATACTTACAGAAAAAAGGATTAGGTATAAATACAAGAAGAAGAGAAAATATACTTCAGTTTCCTGTTATCAGAAAGATAATTCAGGTTATGCGTTATGTAGATGCTGAAAGTAGAAAGGCACATAGTGGTGAAACCTATTTATTTGAGATTTTACATTATGATGAGTTTAAAATTCCTTTGCTAGAATTAGCATCTATTTCAACAGAAATTGCAAGGAAGAATTTCGATAACAGAAGTACTTCATGGCGAGATGAATTAAAGTATTTAGCCACTAAAAAACAGCAAAGTTTATTTGAACCTGAAAAGGATGTAACATCATTGGTTAAGTTCACACAAACCATTGAAAGTTTAATAGGGGAGGTGCACAATGTTACTGTTCAGGAGTTGATTCAAAAAATCATTAATCAATGTGGATTTTTATCTGCGGCTCTTGGTGGAGCAGACCAAAGTTGGCAAATGGAAATGATTAATACATTTTTTGGTTTCATTAAAGCTGAGTGCAGTAAACAAACAACTCATCAATTAAAATCGATAGTAACTTTATTGAATTTAATGGTGGAACAAGAAATCTCTTTACCTGCTGAACGTGTTTATTATAGTGAAGATGGCGTGAATTTTATTACAGCACATTCATCTAAAGGATTGGAATTTGATCATGTATTTTTATTAGGTGTAAATAGTCAGAAATGGGATTCAAGTAAAACCCGCAATCAGTATAAAATGCCTGACAATTTATTCAATACTACAGAAGAAGAAATTGAAGAGGCACGAAGGTTGTTTTATGTTGCATTAACGAGGGCTAGAAAACAATTGGTTATAAGTTATCATCAACATGATTTAAAAGGTAAAGAATTAGAACCAAGTTTGTTTGTTGCCGAAATTCGTGAAGCAGGATTGGCCGATGAACTGGAAGTTTTTATGCAAACTGAGGACCTTAGTAATTTCATTGCAGGAATAAACGAACAGAAAGAAATAGAGCTTCCAAAGAGCTTATTAGATTCACCATATATAGATAGTTTAATAGAGAAATACACCTTAAGTGTAACCCATTTGAATGCTTATTTGCATTGTCCTTTGTCTTTTTATTTTAATAATTTTATTAAAGTACCTGCAGCTAAAAGCGGCGCATTAACCTTTGGTTCGGCAGTGCATTATGCATTGGAAATGTTGTTTAAAAAGATGAATGAAAATCCTGAAAAACAGTTTCATGATTCATCAAAATTTTTGAGTGATTTTAGGTGGTATATGAAAAAACATCAGGATAGTTTTGTTGAAGCAGCCTATGAGAGACGACTAGAATATGGAGAACAAATTCTGGTGAAATTTTATGAGCAATACATCAATTATTGGAATAAGGTTACAAGTATTGAAAAGAGTTACAGGAATGTTGTTATGAAAGGAGTTCCTATCAATGGTAAATTAGATAAACTGGAATTTGATGGCAATTTTGTTAATGTGGTTGATTATAAAACCGGCAATTATAAAAAGGCGTTGAAGAAATTTGGCAGACCAAATGAAGAGAAAGTCGAAGCAGATATTGCAAAAGGAAAGGAACCTTCATTTGAAGATGTAAATGGCGGTGATTATTGGAGACAGGCCGTATTTTATAAATTGATTTTAGATTACGATCAAACCAAACAATGGGAGATGAGAAGTGCTGAATTTGATTTTGTAGAACCAGATCAAATTGATGGTCATTTTCATAAAGAAAAAGTAGCAATTACTCCTATTGATTTAGAAATTGTAAAAAAGCAAGTGATTGAAGTTTATTCGAAAATTAAGGCAAAGGAATTTTCGAAAGGCTGTGGCAAGGATGATTGTGATTGGTGTAATTTTACGAAAGACTGGATGAAAGGTAAAGAATTATTGGCAGCACCAAATACTGTGGAAGAGGAAGAATAATTATGCAAACAACTAACAAGTATTCTGCTATTTATTATGTTGGATTAGGTATTGTTTTTATCTATGCAATGCTGATTTTTGGAGGCTTTGTAAATTTAATCTTTGGACAATCATTAACTGCTTTAACAGCTCCTTTATCGGTAATAAGTTTTTTAGCGTTATTTTCATTTTATTTAAATAGAACAGCTCAATTCAACTGGCTTAAATCTTTTGTCATTCCTATATTTTCGATAAGCGTTTTAGGTATTTGTTTATGGTGGGCAACATTTTATCATGAAACATTATTTGATGCTATTTGGTACCATCATGATGCGGTTTATAACTTGGCTAAATCATGGAATCCTTATAAGCGTTATCTGGCTGAAGAAGAAACAGCTTATTGCTTTTATTATTTAAATTATTTCCCTATTGGGAACTGGGTTTATGGAGCTTCAATTTATATGTTCACGCAGACTATTGAAGCTGCGAAAGGAATAAGTTTGGCGCTTATTTTAGCTTCATCTTTTATATTATGTGGAGGTTTATTGGCTAATAATTTCGCATGGAGCAAGTGGAAATCTATAATTATTGGAATTCTTATTTCATTGAATCCAATTACATTATTGAATTTGTTTACGTTTTACTTAGATGGACCCATTGCAATCGTTTTAAGTTTAGGTATTATTTTTATTGCAGTTCAAATATTTGGCAAAGACGAAACGGCCTGGCTTCCAGCTTTTATATGCTTTGCTGTTTTAACACATTTAAAAATTACGGGCACTGTTTATACTGTAATTTTTATGTTGGTTTTTGCCATTTTAGTGGTAATTAAATCTGCTATAAACTGGAGAATTTGGTTAGTAAGGTTTTCACTTTTTGTAATACTTGTAGTAGGTATTTTTGGTTACCATCCATTTATTTCAAATACCATAGATAAAGGACATCCATTTTTTCCGGTGGTTGAAAATCCTGAAATCAATTTTTTTGGTGATGTGAATTATCCTGAAAACTTTAAAGGTTTGAATCGATTTGAAAAATTTACGATTTCACTTTATTCAGAAGCAGGATGGATTAGAACACCAAATGTGACAAAATTCAAAGCCCCATTTACATTTGATGGTTTAGGAAGTTATGGAAGTGGAATTCCGGATATAAGTGCATTTGGACCATTATTCCAGGAGGCATTTAGTTTAGCGCTTATTGTTTTTCTATTGGGTTTGATATTCAACAAAGACAAAAAGTACAAATGGTTTATGCTAGGATTTACATTGGTTTTACTGATTAGTATTTTCATCAATCCTGAAGCTTATATATTTAGATATGTACCTCATTTTTGGCTACTCACAGTTGTGTTTGCAGCCTCTTTATGGGAACATGCACAATTAAAATGGTTAAGTTTTATTTGTCTATTAGGTTTATTTTTTAATGTTTACCGCATGGAGGTTAAAGTTATAAGTTCGGTTAATCAAAAAACGAAGGAGTTAAATTCCTATTTAGAGTTGTTAATGGGCAATGAAGATGAATATTTAATTGATTCAGGTTGGGCAAAATCTTTTAAAATGAGATTGGGTGAAAACAAAATTGATACATCGAAATTAGTCTGGATAAGTCCAACAGATACTCCATTTACAGAACTTCCGGGTTCACTTGGGGGAAAATTCAAGTTAAGAAGTGCTTTGATAGCACAATGATTTTTTTACATTTGAAGTTCAAACACCAAACATAACCATGTCAACGGAAAAAATCTTAATCATCGGCTCAAATGGCCAAATTGGCTTAGAATTGGCAGCTACTTTACGAATTAACTACGGCACTGATAATGTGGTTTGTAGTGATTTGAAAGCTTTAGATAATCAAGAAGGACCATTTGAATTATTAGATGTTTTAGATAAAGATAGATTTCATGAAATTGTTAAAAAACATGGAATTACCCAAGTTTATTTATTGGCAGCATTATTAAGTGCCACTGCTGAGAAGAATCCAAAATTTGCCTGGGATTTAAACATGAATGGTTTGTTCCATATTTTAGACGCAGCAAAAGAAGGTTTAATTAAAAAAGTCTACTGGCCAAGTTCTATTGCGGTTTTTGGTCCAAGTACACCAAGAGTAAATACTCCTCAATACACTGTAATGGAACCAAATACCATTTACGGAATCAGTAAACAAGCAGGAGAAAGATTTTGTGAATATTACCACCAAAAATATGGTGTAGATGTAAGAAGTATCAGGTATCCAGGATTAATTGGCTGGAAAAGCGCTCCGGGTGGTGGAACAACAGATTATGCAGTTCATATTTACCATGAAGCTATAAAAAATGGTTCATATACCAGCTTTTTAGCAGCAGGAACAACACTTCCGATGATGTACATGGATGATGCCATCAGAGCTACAATTGAATTGATGGAAGCGCCTGCAGAGAAAGTAAAAATAAGAAGTAGTTACAATGTTGCCGGTATGAGTTTCGATCCTGAAGGAATTGCTGCAAGTATCAGAAAGCATATTCCTAATTTCACTTTAAGTTATAATCCTGATTTCAGACAAGCTATTGCTGATAGCTGGCCACAAAGTATTAACGATGCAGAAGCTCGCGAACATTGGAATTGGAAACCGGAATTCGATTTGGATAAAATGACTGATGTAATGCTAACGAATTTGAAGTAATCATAAAGAGTTTAAACAAAAAAGCCATTCTCAAAACGAATGGCTTTTTTGTTTATCTATAATTAGCGTTTCCCTTATTGTATTCTTTGATGCAGTTCGTGATGTGTTTGTTGTATGGATCGAGCATTAAATAGGTCCCAACTCCATTTAGAATTCCTGATACGCCAATTCCTATCCAGAATTCTGTTTCATTTTCGCTTATAATTGCAATTGTTGCAGGTACTATTGAAAGAAGTTCTAAACCTATGCTGAGTGCTTTAATTCTTCTTGCTTTTTTGAATGATTTAAAAGCATTTGGATTGTTTTTTACTAATGGTTTTAATTCACTAAGTTGAAGTGCAGTGCTACTTTTAACAGCATAAATAGTTCCAAAGAAATTAACTGCTTGCAGTGAATCTTTGCTATTTTGAGCATTTGCTGATTGGAAAGTAAATAATGCTAAAATGAATAAAAATGGAATAGAGATTTTTTGTAACATGGTATAGTTATTGGTATCCATGTAAAACATTGTTCTTTAAAGAGAGTTTGTCTGCTGAGAGTAAAACTTATTTTTTAAGTTTTATCCCTTCTCCACAGCCACAATCTGTTCCACAATCGGCTGCTTTTTTCTTGAAGAAAAATCGTTTTAAAATATAATAAACAGCCAAACTGAATATGAGGAAAACCGGAATTATTTGCCAATCAAAGCTCATAAGTTTTAATTTAAAAAAGGATTGAATTTCTTTTCATCTCCAATATTGGTTGCTGGTCCATGGCCACTATAAACAATACAATCATCAGGTAAAGTAAATAGTTTGGTTCTGATAACGTCGAGTAATTGTTGATGATTTCCACCTGGTAAATCGGTTCTACCAATGCTTCTGCTAAAAAGAACATCACCTGCTAAGATAAAGTTTTGATTAGGGTTATAGAAACTTAATGAAGCGATAGAATGTCCGGGTGTAAATAGTATATCAAAGCTTGAATTACCAAAATTTAGTTTTTGTGTATCATCAATAAAAACCAATTCTTTTGGCATTTCTTTGGTTACAATTCCAAAAAAATCAGCCCATCTGCCTGTTTCCTCATAAGTTTTTAATTCTTCCTTATGTAAATTCAGGGCTAAATTCCATTGTTCAGATACAAAATTATTTCCAAGAATATGATCGATATGACAATGTGTATTAACTAATAAAACCGGATTGAGTTGTTTCCCAAGAATGAAGTTTTTAAGTTCATTTTTTTCCTTTTCAGTATAACAACCCGGATCAACAATCATACATTGTAAAGTTTCATCCCAAACAACATATGTGTTTTCGTGGAAATCGTTGAATTCAAAAGATTTAATTTCAATCATATTACAAATATCAAATAAATTAGATAAAGGAATTGATTTAAGTTTAAGGAACCGGATCGTGTCCATGTCCGCCCCAAGGTCCACAGCTGGAAATCCTTTTTACAGTTAACCATAAACCTTTAATTGGTCCATGTTTTTTTAGTGCTTCAATTCCGTACTGACTACAAGTTGGTGTATACCTGCATGAATTGGGTAAAAGGGGAGAAAGCAGTAATTGGTATACTTTAATTATGAGGATGAATGGAAGACTAAGTATTTTTTTCAAAATTGGATGCTAATTTTAGCAAAGCACTTACAAAGATATCTTTAGTTATTTGAAAATCCATTTCATCGGCACCTTGATAAAAAATGCCTAATGCAATTTTATTGTTAGCGGATTTTAATTTTTCAAGCAGGGGATTTTTATTCAGGCGATACAATTCTCTGATTTGCCTGCGAATTCTATTTCTGGTATGCGCTCTTTTATACCTTTTTTTAGGGCAAATAATGATGATTTGGCAAAACGAATCATCGTCAGTTGTTTCAGGTTTAATCCAAACAAAACGAAAAGGAGCGACATGGAAGGAGGGATTGCCTTTTTTAAACAAGGCATCAATATGACTTCTATTCGAGAGTCTTTCAGCTTTTGTAAGTTTGTACTCTTCCATGCAAAAAAAAATCCGGCAAAACCGGATTCAATTTTATTCGCATAAACAATAAGCGATAACTGAGATTAACTCAATTATTTTTTGTGACGCTTTTCGTCTGAAACGGTTAATTTTTTACGACCACGCGCTCTTCTTGAAGCTAAAACTTTTCTACCGGAGGCACTAGCCATTCTTTCACGGAATCCATGTTTGTTTCTTCTTTTTCTGATTGATGGGTTATAGGTTGGTTGTGCCATGACGTCTAAATTTTTAAGGACTGCGAAGATAAGGGGATTTTTTATCTCTGCAAATATTTTCTTCTTTCCTGAATAATTTTTTCCCTGTTTTTCTTCCTTTTCTGTGAATTTTCCAAAAATTAGGAAGTGCTGAAGAGAGAATCAGCTCTAAAAAAAAAGAGTGTCGAATTTCGACACTCTTTTTTAGTTCTGTTCTTCTAAAGATTAGTGAGCAGCTTCAGTTGAAGCAGCAGCAGTGTCAGTTGAAGCAGCAGCTGAATCAGGCATCATAGATGCTTCTAAAGCAGCTAAAGAATCAGCAGTACGAGTAGCAGCTTCGATGCTATCAGCGATTCTTTTTTCTTCCATTTTCTTTTTTTCTTCAGCTGAAGGACCACAAGCTACGATAGCCAACATAGCAGATGCAGCAACGATTGATAATACTTTTTTCATTTTGCTTTTAAATTAATTTGTTTCTAAAATTCGGTGCAAATATATGGGTTAGTTTCAAATTACCAAATACTTAACTATTTTTTTCTAAAATAAATTGTAATTGGACAACCTTTGAAATCATATGCATCCCTTAATTTGTTTTCCAGGTAGCGTTTGTAGCTCTCATTTATGTATTGTGGTAAATTACAAAACATTACAAATTTTGGATTTCTTCCCGGTAATTGGGTCACATATTTTATCTTAACAAACTTTCCTTTTACAGAAGGAGGTTGGTTTGCTGCAATCACTTCTCCAAAAAATTCATTCAATTCTGAAGTTGAAATTCTTCTGGTTCTGTTTTCATAAACATGCAAAGCTTCTTCAATTACTTTGAAAATTCTTTGTTTTTCGATGGCTGAAATAAATAAAATAGGCACATCATCAAAAGGCTTCAAACGTTCCTTAATTGCCAATTCAAATGTTCTGGCAGTTTTAGTGTCTTTATCAATTAAATCCCATTTATTTACCAAAACCAATAATCCTTTGCTGTTTTTTACAGCCAGATTTACTAGGTTTAAGTCTTGTTGGTCAACTCCCACTGTTGCATCAATTACCAAAATGGCAACATCACAATCCTCAAGAGCTCTTAATGACCTCATCACAGAGTAGAACTCAATATCTTCTTCTACTTTCTTTTTTCTTCTAATACCGGCCGTATCTACCAGAATTAATTCTTTTCCATACAAATTGTAATGAGAATGAATTGCATCTCTTGTCGTACCCGCTATATCAGTTACAATATTTCTATCTTCACCTAATAAGGCATTCACCAAAGATGATTTTCCTACATTAGGTCTACCAACCACAGCAATTTTAGGTAGAATTACTTCCTCGGTTTCAACCAAATCTTCAGCAGGTATCAGATTTATGATTGCATCCAATAAATCACCTGTTCCACTTCCGCTGGTAGATGAAATTAAATGCATTTCTTTAAATCCTAAGCTGTAAAACTCGGCGGCTTCGTATTGCTTTTCAAAACTGTCAACCTTGTTTGTAACAAGAATTACAGGCTTTTTGCTTCTTCTCAACAAATCAGCAAACGACAAATCTAAATCGGTAATTCCGGTTTGTACATCCACCATAAAACAAAGCACATCAGCTTCTTCAATGGCAATTTTAACTTGTTCCCTGATAGCAGCTTCAAAAATATCAGCACTACTAGGTACATAACCGCCTGTATCAATTAAAACAAACTCTCTGGTTTGCCATTCAGCTTTTCCATAATGACGGTCTCTGGTAACGCCGCTAAAGTCATCAACGATGGCTTTACGGTCACCCATAATACGATTAAAAAGGGTAGACTTACCCACGTTTGGTCTTCCAACTATAGCAACAATATTTCCCACTCTCCAAAAAAATTAGCCTGCAAAGCTAAGGAATTTAAATGGATTCAGGCCAATTTGTTTAAGAGTATCTTTTTAAAAACTATTGAAAATGAGGCTTATTCAGTCTCGTAACCAAATTGTTTTAAGGTTCTGTCGTTGTCTCTCCAATCTTCTTTTACCTTAACAAAAGTTTGTAGGAATATCTGTTTTTTGAAGAAAAGCTCAAGGTCGCGACGGGCTGCGATACCCATGTTTTTAATAGCAATACCGCCTTTACCAATCATAATTATTTTTTGCGAAGCTCTCATTACATAAATAACTGCGCTAATTCTAATAATCTTTTCTTCTTCTTTAAAGCTCTCAATTTCAACCTGAACCGAATAAGGAATCTCTTCTTTGTATCTTAATAAGATTTTTTCTCTAATGATTTCGGATGCAACAAATCTTTCACTTTTGTCAGTTAATTGGTCCTGATCATAAAAGGGTGCTCCAACCGGTAAATATTCCATCAGCGATTTCAGAATGATGTCCATATTAAACTGATTACTTGCTGATGCAGGAATAATTTCTTTAAAAATTTCAAGTTTTTTCCAAAACTCAATTTTTGCTACAACTTCTTCCTGACTGTGCTCATCAATTTTGTTAATGATACAAATTACAGGTGTTTGAATGAGTTTAAGTTTTTCAATGAGTTCAGTTTCTTCATTGTATTCATTGAAATCTGTCATAAATAAAACCAGGTCACAATCTGCTAAACTTTCATTCACAAATTTCATCATACTGCCTTGAAGTTTGTATTTAGGCTCAATGATTCCGGGGGTATCGGAAAATACAATCTGACATTCAGGAGTATTATAAATTCCCTTGATACGATGACGCGTAGTTTGTGCTTTTTGAGTGGCAATCGAAAGTTTCTCCCCAAGTATTGCATTGAGTAAGGTTGATTTTCCCACATTGGGTTTGCCTATAATGGCAACAAATCCGGATTTAAATGACATACTGCAAAGAAAAGGAATATTTCTTTAGTGATGCTGATTTCGTTTTCCGAACAATACAATCACCGATGCAAAACAAATTCCACCTACCAATAATTGCTGTGTATTGCTGATTTTTAATTGCAAACTTGGGCCTAAATCCAATGAAGTATAAGGATTCATGTCGTTTCCTGATAGCATCATAATTATGCCAATGAAAATAATAATCAAACTGATGACTATTAAACTCATGATTCTAAAATTTTCTTTTGCGGAGTTTGGCATACTGCAAATTGACATTTATTTTCAACTATTAAAATCAATTAATAAACCATTTGTCTTGTTTTTTGGTTGATAGTTTTACAAAGTGAACGCTCCATATTTTTATTTTACTTTGATTTTCTTGAAGAAATATTGATGTTTATCGCATGGATCAGTCTATAGAAAGTGAAGAAAGTGATTATTTATTCGTACAAGAATCAAATATTTCAGGTGCCGGATTGGGATTGTTCACCGCTATTGATATTTATAAAGATGAGATTATCTCCATTTTTAAAGGCGAGGTATTAAGTCAGAAACAAGCTAAAATTAGGGTTTTAAAAAAGGAAGACCGTTACTTCATGAACCTTCCTAATGGTTCTATTTTTGATACTTCACAAACTGATTGTTTTGCAAAATATGCGAATGATGCCGATGGTTTTTCAAAATCAGATTTTACCAATAATGCCATTATCAAATTAGAAGATACCAATAAAATTTGTTTGGTTGCCAAAAGAAAAATCAAAGCAGGTGAAGAAATTTTTTGTGCCTATGGAAAAAAATATTGGGACAAACACAAATAGGACTTCTTCCTTATTTTGATGAATCAGTAGATTTAAGTTCAATCCATTTTGATAAATATTTTTTGCTTTGGTTGAATTCTGTTTGAAGCAATTGACCAATAAAATTCAATTTTCTAAGTTCGATTCTATTTTGAATGACAAAGTTTGTTTTGTCGATTAGTGTGTTTTTAAAAGTTTCAGCATTAAACTTGTTTTTGATGCAATGATGGCCCAATTGAATGGCATCATTCCATTTAACCTCATTGGTATATAAATCAACCGCTGGATCAATCAGGTTTTCTGGATTGTTTTGAATAAAGTTATTGAAAATGTTTGAATCTAAAATGCCTTCTGCACCAATATCCGTTGTGATAAAAGGGCATGAATACAACATCGATTCAAGAATTTTTCCTTTTAATCCCGCGCCAAACGGAATAGGAGCAAGCAGACATCTGTATTTTAAGAAAAGTTCTTCTGAGTTTTCGGCTCTTCCTTTTACTATAAATCCGGATTTTTCATTTGTTAAGTTTAAAAAATGCTCCGAAACATAAGCACCATAAATATGTAATTCTGCATCGGGTAGTTTTTTCCTTAGTGATGGCCAAATTTTTTCCTTTAAAATTTGAACTGTTTGTTTATTGGGTTCATGGTAAAAATTACCGATAAAAAAGAAGTTTTTTCTTTCAGTAAAAGATAAGCCTTGTTTTAGATTATTAGTATCAAAAGAAATGGGTAGATATAGCAGGATTTGCTCAGGTATATTAAATGTTGATTTAAGTAAATTCATTTCATATTCAGAAATGATGATTGAAAAATCACATCGATAAATAGAAGCAATTTCTCTCTTTGTTAAATCAGAAAATAAATCGTTTTCAGTAAAATCTCTTTTTTCTTTAAAGGCTGTTTGACGTGCATTTCGTAAAAAGTGTAAATCTTCTGTATCTAGAATTTTAATGGCATCCGGACAAATTTCTGAAACCCTCCAGCCAAATTGTTCCTCTACCATAAATCTATCAAACAATACAATAGTTGGATTCAATTTTTTGATAAAATCATCAAAAGAGGAATGATTGAGCTGAACAATCGAATAATCGATATTGATGGTTTCTAAAGGAAATTTAAAAGCAGAATCTGCAGCAGTGCTAACGAAGTGTATTTTCCAGTTGTTTGATTGAAATGATTCGATGATTTGCATCATTCTATACCCTGCAGCAGAAGAATTAGGTTCAGGCCAAACAGAGCCAATTATGAGTAAAAGAGGGTTTGAAATCATGCCGCCACAAATAAAAGAAATAAACTGATTGCTTTTTTGAAATTGAAAAGGGGTAAATTTGGCGGCATATGTTAGGATTAAAATTAAGTACCGACCCACGCTGGGTAAATATTGTAGAATCGAATATAGAAGAGATTTTAACTGATCATGCTTGGTGCGAACAAAAAGCAGCCACCAATGCCATTACAATTATCACACAAAATTCAGACCACCAAGATTTAGTAACTGATTTATTGGGAATTGCTAAAGAAGAAATTGAGCATTTCAACCAAGTTCATGAGCTTATTAAAGCCAGAGGATTGAAATTGGGTAGAGAAAGAAAAGACGATTACGTGAACGATTTGGTTAAGTTTTTGAAGAAAGATGGTAGCAGACAACAATCGTTTTTAGATAGATTATTGTTTTCTGCCATGATTGAAGCCAGAAGTTGTGAAAGATTTAAGGTTTTATCACAGAACATTCAGGATAAAGAACTAGCCAAATTTTACCACGAATTAATGGTAAGTGAAGCCGGACATTATACCACCTTTTTGGGTTACGCAAGAAAATACTGCGGTGAATTAGACATTGAAAAAAGATGGCA
>JBMLOK010000347.1:0-3691 GCA_049243005.1 Bacteroidia bacterium
TCGTAATTCATTATGCCTTGTCGTCTTGTAGGTTATTTTGTTCGTCTTGTTTATTTATTTGTTTAAAAACCTCTTCCATATGAAAAACATAATCGAGGCTATCATCCACAAAAAACTCCAGTTCAGGAATAACCCTCACTTGGTTTTTAATTTTGGATGCCAATTGTTTGCGAATTTCTTTGCTATGTAACTTAATGGTATTCAGCAATAAGTTTTTATCCGGTGCTTTAAATAAACTCAAATAAACTTTGGCATATCCTAAATCCGGTGAAACCTGAACCCTGCTCACTGTTACAAACACATTACTTACATATTCTTTATGTCTTTGAAGGATTTCAGCCAAATGCTGCTGAATCAATCCTGCAAATTTTTCCTGACGTACACTCATATCACTGCAAATATGCAATAAAAAGAGGAGGCTTTTTGAGGAAAAATTCAAGTTATTTAGAAAAGTTCTAAATAATGTTATTTTTGTAATCAAACCAAGGATATGAAAATCATCAATCAATCACTTTTTTCAGAAGAAAATATCAGCAAAATGGCAAAGGAGTTTTCCGACGCCAAGCCCTATAAACATTTGGTCATCGACAATTTCTTACAAGCAGAAATGGCCGACAAAATATTTAATGAATTCCCCAAAGAGGAAGTATTTAATAAAAGATACAAAGGGGTGAATGAATTTAAAGCAGAAGGCTCAAATTTTGAAGATTTTTCTGAAATATTCTCAACATTACGTCAGGAAATGCACAGCAAGGAATGGTGTGAGCTGATGAGTAAGTTGGTAGGAATTGATGGATTGTACTCTGTTCCTGATGCATTGGGAGGTGGATTACACCAAGGTGGAGATGGAAGTTTTCTGGATATTCACATCGATTTTAATATTCATGCCGATAGAGGAATTCACCGCCGTGTGAACCTTTTAATCTTTTTTAACAAAAACTGGAAGGAATCGTATGGCGGACATACAGAACTATGGAATGCCGATATGACGAACTTGGATAAAAAAGTGTTTCCAGAATTTAACCGTTGTTTGATTTTTGAAACAAATGAAATCAGTTACCACGGATATGCAGCAATTAAAGTACCTGAGGGTGTTACAAGAAAATCTTTCTACGCCTATTATTATACCGATTTAAGAGCAGATGCAGCCAAATACCACGATACAGTTTTTAAGGCCAGACCAACAGATAGTGCAGCAAAAAAAATGCTGACACCATTAAAAGAAGGTGCGAAAAACTACATCAAACGCCAATTAAGAAATCTGGGAATTACGTTTAAGTAGGTTACAAAAGGCTTTTATATGTTTTAAATAATTTAATCCTCATTTTATCTAAAGTTGTTTTCATCTTTGAATTAAAGGAATTATGAAATGTTTCATTGCAAAATTGATCTTTCATTTTACTGAAATTTAATGTGCCGTTAGGTACATAATATTGGTTGAATATAAATGAATAAAAGCACCCACGTCTCCTTGTCACCCGCGGACCAAAGGTCCGCGGGTGACAAGGAGACGTGGCGAATGTTCAGACCATTTTAATACTACCAATATTAAACCAACTAACGGGGTTTTTATGTTGATTAAACAAGATTTTCTTTTGTAGAAAGTTCAATATTTTCATACTGCTTTTGAATTAGAGTTATCAAAATATTCTTCTAACTATTAAACATGCGGATAAATGAATTTAACAATCTTAGAATTTATTTATCTTCGATTAATTAAAAAATAATATATGGTAATCGAGAGAACTGATACTGAAGTAATCATAAGACTTCCCAGTACTGTTGACACAGAAGGGCTTCAGCGTCTTGTTGATTACTTAACTTATAAAGAACTTACATCAATCTATAAAGCCAAACAAGCAGATGCCGATAAGCTTGCTAAGCAAGTAAAAAAAGGTTGGTGGAATAAAAATCGAAGCAGACTTGTAAAGTAAACCTGCTTGTGGAATTCTCCGAAACAATTGGCATCCGTTTTATAGATTTAGCTGAAGAACTTGAGAAAATTCTTGCATGTAAGGTTGATTTAGTTTCTAAAAAAGGTATAAAAGAAAGCTATTTCAACATACTTAAAGATGAATTGATTTATATTTAATTCAGCTAGATGATTCAATAAATCTACATGTTAATTAAGCTAATTAAATACGCGCTTTTTCCCCTAAATTGCCGCCAATAATTATTCTATGTTAGCGGTCATTTTTATTTTATTTATAAGCGGATTTTTCTCTTTTTTATGGGGAAGAATGATTCTTCAGCCTATTGAAAAGAACTATGGAGAGCAAGTAAAACCGGAAATCAGCATGCTTGTTGGTTTACTCACACTTGCTTTTATCATTGCTTGTTTTCATCTGTTTTTACCTATACAATGGACATTTAAAATTGGTGTGATCTTGATTGGTTTGGGCTCGATTTATTTCAATAGAAATGTAATCAATCAATATTTCAAATGGGCATTTTCAACAGTAAACATCATTCTCTTTTTTGTTGCAGCTTTATCAATTTACATCAGACCGGGTACAGGCGATATTGGTGATTACCATTTACAAGCCATGAAATGGGCCGAATATGCAGGTAATGTGCTTGGATTGGGTAATTTTAATCGTCCGCTTGCCAACAACAATTGGTGGTTTAATCTACAAAGTTTATTAGGTTGGGGTGAATACAGTTTATATGTTTTAAACGGACTCTTATTTGTTATTAGCTTCTCATTTCTACTGAATGCTTATCAACCAAAACAGAAAGAATATTATCTCCATTTAGGATTCGTATTCTTTTTGGCACTCAGTTGCAAAACAGCCTTTGTTGGCAGCGTAACTCCCGACTTTGTTGTGAGCTGTATTATCTTTATCAATAGCTCCTTGTTTTTAAAAGCATTTCAATCAACAAAAGATGAAACAATCAGTTATTTCATCATCATACTTTTGAGCTGCTTTGCCATTACTGTCAAACTCAATGCAGCACCATTGGCTTTGTTGTCGCTGGTTTCATTTATTAAAATTATTCAAAACAATAAAGGAGTTAAACTTCCACTTCTAACAGCAGTGATTGCTATAGTTTATTTTATCCCCTGGTTAGTTGGAAACGTAATGGTATCGGGATGGCTGGCTTATCCTGTTGATGGACTTGACTTGTTTCAGGTAGATTGGAAAGTACCAAAAGAAGTATTACAATTCGAAAGATTCAGTATCATTCAATGGGGTAAATTGCCCGGTGGAGATATCTATAAAACTGCACAACTAAGTTTGATGGAATGGTTACCCGGCTGGTTTAATTTTCATGATGTATTTAACAGAGCCATGATGATTATTGCAGTCATTTCAGTTCCGATTGTTCTTGTATTTCAAATCAAAGAAAGAAATCATACCATTCTAATTTTATTAGGCTTAGCAATCATTGGCATTGTTTTCTGCATGAGTAATGGTCCGCATATCAGATACACCTTTGGTTATATGTGGTTGATTATTGGTTTGGGTTTGTATAGTATTTCACATTTGATACTAAAGGTTTTTTCAAAATCATTTAGCTATCCCCTACTTTTTGTTGCATTGATATTAACCGGAACTAAGTATATTCATCCACCAAAAATTTCCTTGTTTGAAGTGAATGCCTATCCGCATGCTGCCATAGAAGCACAAAACTGGAACAATAACCAGGTTTATATCACCAAAAATAATAGCAGTTGCTGGGACCAATT
>JBMLOK010000348.1:0-7207 GCA_049243005.1 Bacteroidia bacterium
TTGTTGATTAATTGCAGAGGACCAATTATTGGATCAAGTTAAAAAAAACTGTGGAGTGATTTGTCTAAGCGTATTGTTTAGATAGTCTAAATAGAAAGAAATAATTTCAATCATTTTCATTTCTAAAATAGCTTAGAATCTTAGATTAAAGTTTATGATATTTTCTAAAATAAAAAATCCCGCTTCAAATTCATAAACCAGGATTTTTTTATTTATATAGTATTCTATTTTATTCTAAAACACAATACATTCCGTATATAACCATACTTGCTCCAATGCTGGTTGGGATATATAAAAAGTAATTGTAAAATGGATTAGTAGATGACATTACCATCGATATAATACAACCTCCAAGCAATATAATAGCGCCAATTCCTATCATAGAAAAGCCTTTTGCTGTACGCAGTTTTCTGCTTTCAGAATTACTTTGATTCAAGTCAAGTTCGTTTGTCATTGTTTGGTTTTCTGTATTTTGCATTTGGTTTATTTTTGGTTTGGTTTCGATACTAATTTAAAACCTTTCATACATTTTCCAAATATTTTTAATGCTAATAGATTGAAAATCTATCTAATGAGTGTTTGTTTGCCTCAATTATATTTAGATTTTATCATACATTCGTCAAAATTCAAATCCATGAAGTTTTACAAAATAATTTTTAGTCTTTTGGTTTTTCTCATGATTATTTCATGCAAAAATTCTTCTCCTGAAAACGTTGTTGAAGATTTTTACAAAAGACAGATTTTAATCTATGATTTCAGAAAAGCCGATAGCGCTTATTTAAGCCCTGAAATTAGTCGAATGATACTCGAAGTTATTTTAAAGGAGAATAAGTCGGTAGGTGAACTAAAATCAATTGGATCTACAGATAAACCTGATTTAATTGAAGGAGATGTTTTTACTTCTAACTATGAAGGAGCCAAATCATTTAAAATTCTTTCAAGTGAACTGAATGAAAATAATGCCAAGGTAAAAGTTGAATTTATTTATCAGGATTTGAAATGGGTTGATGAAATTGTTCTGATTCAAGTAAACAAAAAATGGCTTATAAATGATGTTAAATATGGTCAAAAATATTTGCAAGGTTCCTTATTAGAAAGTCTTAAGAATTTTAATCTTGAAAAAGCAACTTTGCTTGGAGGCGACAAAGATGAACATGGTTGTATTGGTTCAGCAGGTTATACCTGGAGCCATCTCAAACAAACTTGTATCAGGTCGTTTGAGTTACCAATTCAATTATTGAATCCGGAGGGGACAATGACTGCGGGACTTCATTTTTCTGATGATTTATCGGAAGCTGAATTGTTTTTACCTGATGGGAAATTACCATTAACAAAAATTGATTCAGATAAATATAAATACCTTGTAGATAGAAAAACAGTTGGAGTTTTAAATAAAAACAATGGTAAGTGGGAGTTTTTTATTGTTGGTTCTGATGTTGTTTATAAACAAAAATAATAACAATGGATTTTACTATTCCAATTCTTGAAAATGATTTAGTAAGTCTACTTCCATTAGTGGATTCAGATTTTGAATCATTGTATACTATTGCATCAGATCCTTTATTATGGGAACAACATCCCCAAAAAAATAGATGTGAAGAACCAATTTTTAGATTGTTTTTTAATGAAGCAATTGCCAATCAAATGGCTTATAAATTCATTGATAAAAAGTCGTTGAATGTAATAGGTACAAGCAGATTTTATGATTGCGACTACAACAATAAAAGCATAGCAATTGGTTATACTTTTATAGCCAGAACTTTTTGGGGAACCAAATACAATTCTTCAATAAAAGCCTTAATGATTCAACATGCATTTAAGTTTTTTGAGAAAGTAATTTTTCATGTCGACCACCAAAATTTTCGTTCTCAAAAAGCAGTTGAAAAACTTGGAGCAATTAAAATAGGAGAGAAGAAAAGAGAATTTCCTAATGAAACTCCAAGTATCAATTTTGAATATTGTTTATCAAAAATTACTATTTAATTTTCATTGATAAACTGATTCGTTTTCTAACTAAATCAAGTTCAATAATTTTTACCTGAACATGTTGTTGCAGTTTAACAACTTCTGCAGGGTCTTTAATAAATCTATCAGCCATTTGAGATATATGAACCATTCCATCTTGTTTAACTCCAATATCAACAAAACAGCCAAACTTGGTTATGTTGGTAACAATTCCTGGTACAATCATTCCTATCTCTAAATCTTCAGGTTTTTTAATGTTTGCAAACTGAAATTCTTCCAACTTTTCTCTTGGATCTCTTCCAGGTTTAGCTAATTCTTCTATGATATCTTTTATACTTGGCAAGCCAAATTCGGTGCTGATATATTTATTAATTTGAATTGATTTTCTAAGCGATTCATTTTTTATCAAGTCTTCGATTTTACAATTTAAATCCTTCGCCATAGATTCTACAATTCCATAAGCTTCAGGATGAACTGCTGTATTATCTAATATATGTTTTGATTCAGGGATTCTTAAAAAACCGGCACATTGTTCAAAGGCTTTATCACCTAATCTTGCTACTTTTTTTAATTCATTTCTACTTTTAAATCCACCTTTTTCGTTCCTGTATTCAATAATATTTTGAGCAAGTTGAGGTCCAATTCCTGACACATAAGTAAGTAAACTTTTACTTGCAGTATTTACATGAACACCAACTTTATTTACGCAATTTAATACCACCTGATTCAGACTTTCTTTTAATTGATTTTGATTTACATCATGCTGATATTGTCCAACACCAATCGACTTCGGGTCGATTTTTACCAATTCAGCCAATGGATCAGCCAATCTTCTTCCAATTGAAATAGCACCTCTAACAGTTAAATCCAAATCAGGAAATTCTTCTCTTGCAATTTCAGATGCTGAATAAATAGATGCACCACTTTCATTCACCAAAAAAACTTGAAGTGTGTTTTCAAATCGAATTCCTCTTACCAATGATTCTGTTTCTCTTCCAGCTGTACCATTGCCAATTCCAATGGCTTGAATCTGGTATCTTTTTACTAATTCCTGAACAGTAATTGCAGCACCTTGTTTATCGTTTCTTGGTTCAAAAGGATAAATTACTGTATGATGCAGAAGAGTACCTTCTTCATTTAAACAAACAACCTTACAGCCTGTTCTTATTCCCGGATCAATTGCTAATATTCGTTTACGACCCAATGGAGATGATAACAATAATTGTTTTAAGTTTTCGGCAAATACATCAATCGCTTCTTTATCCGCTTTAAGTTTGGCATTGGCTCTGGTTTCGTTTTCAATAGAAGGAGCTAATAGTCTTTTATATGAATCTTCTAATGCCAAACGAATTTGCTCACTTGATTCTGTATTTCTTTTGATGAAAAATCTGTCTAGTTTATCTAAACAAATTTCTTCATTAGGTTCAATACTAATTTTCAGAAAACCTTCTTCTTCACCTCTAAACATGGCTAAAACTCTATGTGATGGTGCCTGATTTAGCTTTTCATTTGAATCGAAATAATCTCTAAATGATGAAGCTTCTGCTTCTTTTTTCTTAACTAATTTTGAATAGATAATCGCATAGTTTTTGAATTGATTTCTGATGATTTCTCTAGCTTCAATATTTTCATTGATTAACTCAGCAATGATATCTTTTGCTCCTTGTAAAGCTTCTTCAATTGAAGCTACCTTATCATTAATAAATTTCGAAGCAAAAGCATCTATACTTCCATTTTGCTCTTTTAATAACCATTCTGCCAAAGGCTCCAATCCTTTTTCTCTGGCAATTACAGCTTTGGTTTTTCTTTTTACTTTATAAGGAAGATATAAATCTTCTAAAACCTGTTCATCCATGCAGGATGAGATTTTCATTTTTAATTCATTACTTAATTTACCTTGTTCTTCAATGGTTTGAAGTATGTATTTTTTTCTACTCTCTAATTCATCATATTTTTTAAAAGCCTTTTGAAGTTTTTCTAATTCTACTTCATCTAAACCACCTGTTTTTTCTTTTCTATAACGTGCTATAAATGGAATGGTAGCACCCTCATCGAAAAGTTTTTGAGCTGCTAAAATTTGGTTTTCCGGAACAGAAATTTGTGACTGAATAAATTGAATAAACATCAACAATAATAACACCTATTCAGCTAAAGAAAATAGCATTTTTAAGGATTTTTATAAGCCAATCTATTTGAGCATGATTAATTATAAACCGTTTTTTAATTTGGTTTTTCGAACATTTTTACTCTTTAATTGCTTAGATAAGAAACAATCAATTTGTGCTGATTGAATATGAAATAGTTTAAATTTGATTATATAATTTACAAACTTGTTTTTCCAATTAATACATAAAATAGATTCTAGTACAAAAACTCTAGATAAGGTAGAGGCAATGTTTCAATATTTTTCAAATGTTGATGAAGCTGATATATTACCAGTTGTAGGATTGTTTTTTGGAAAACGTCCAAAGAAAATTGCTAAAACCAATGAGCTTAAAATGTGGGCACTTGAGAAAGTAGGTATTAGTGAATGGTTATTTGAAGAATGTTATGCAGTTGCTGGCGATTTATCTGAAACCATTAGTAAATTATTACCGGAACCCACTCAGATTAAATCCTATGGAATCAGAGAATTAATTATAAAAATTAATGAGGTTTCTAAATTAGATGAAGATTTACGGAAACAGTTTTTATATGAAATTTGGGATTCATTAAGTGCCGAAGACAGGTTTGTATTTAATAAACTAAGTTCAGGTGGATTCAGAATTGGTGTTTCGGAGAATTTGGTAATTAAGGCATTATCAAAAAGATACCAGCTTGATGAAAGCATCATCACTCATCGTTTAATGGGTAATTGGGATCCAATAAAAAATAATATTCAGGAGCTATTGTTTTCTAAATCAAATGAAACTGATATTTCAAAGCCATATCCCTTTTTTCTTGCATCACCAATTGGAGAAGAGTTAAACTCAGTATCAGCAGATGATTGGATGGCTGAATACAAATGGGATGGAATTAGGGTTCAATTGATTAAAAGAGGGACTGAATGGTTTTTATGGAGTAGAGGTGAAGAATTAATCAATCATAGCTTTCCTGAATTTGAAATACTATCAGGACATTTACCAATTTCTTGTGTAATTGATGGAGAATTACTGGTAGTTGATAAAGAAAATAAGATAAAAAGTTTTAATGAGCTTCAAAAGCGATTGGGTAGAAAAAAACCTGGAAAGAAGGTATTGGAAGATTCTCCTGTTTCAATTTATGCTTACGATTTACTTGAGTGCGACAGTGTTGATTTGAGATCAGATTCCTTAATTGAAAGACGAAGAAAATTAGAAGAAATAGTCAACTCAACTAATATATCCTTATTAAAACTATCACCTGAAATTTCATTTCTAAATTTGAATGATTTGTATCAAAAAAGAGAAGATGCCAGGTTATTTGGTAGTGAAGGCTTGATGTTAAAACGAAAATCTTCACTCTATCAAACAGGAAGAAAAAAAGGAGATTGGTTTAAATGGAAACTAGATCCATATTCGGTAGATGCTGTTATGATTTATGCCCAAGTTGGACATGGAAGAAGGGCTAATTTGTTTACCGATTATACATTTGCTCTAAGAACTAAAGATGGAAATTTATTACCAGTAGCAAAAGCTTATAGTGGTTTAACTGATGCAGAAATTAAAGAAGTTGATGCTTGGATTAAATTAAATACGATTGAGAAATTTGGTCCAGTAAGAAGTGTAAAAGCAGAATTGGTGTTCGAAATAGGGTTTGAAGGAATTGCATTTTCTGAGAGGCATAAATCAGGTTTGGCAGTTAGATTTCCAAGGATTTTGAGATGGAGAAAAGATAAAAAGGTTGAAGAAATTAATGAGTTAGATGACTTAAAATCAATGATTAGAACTTGATTTAGTTTTTTACATTAAGTTTAGAATGATCAGTTAGTATTTCATTCATTTGGTTAACCTCATGGTCTAAACTTAAGGCGGAAGTTTTTAGCATATCAATTAATTCAGGCTTATGTTCATTTTCTAGAACATCAACCAAGCCAATTAAATTAGCCAAAGGAGCTCTTACTTTGTGTGAATTTGCAAATGCGTAAGATTGAATACGTTCGATTTTTTCTTTTAATTCAATATTGGCTTGTTCTAATTTTTGTTCAGCTTTTATTTTATCTGTAATATCCCTTGCAAAAATTAATCTGCAATCTCTTTCTTTAAAATAGAAATTGAAGCTCATAATTTCCATGATAAGCAATTCCCCTGTTTTCTTTTGATGAATCCAATTTCCCATTTTAGATGTGTTTTTATCTAATTGGCTAAAATGCTTTTTCATTTTATCAACTTCTTCAATAGGCCTTATGTCTTTTAAACTCATAGAAAGAAATTCTTCTTTAGAGAATTTATATAAATCAATAGCAGCTTGATTTACTGAAAGAAACTGATAGGAATTGATATCACAAATCCACATGGGGTTTGGATTTGAAGTAAAAATTAATTCGTATTGGTTAACTGAATCTGTGATTTTTGTATAATAAGCTGAGATTAATAAAAACAAGATGATGGCTGTAAATCCAATAAATGCAATTCCTTTCAGACTTTGAAGTGTGCTAAGCATTTCTGCATTCTTAGAAATACCTGATATAAATTTATCACTGAATATAATCCACAATAAGCCAAAGATTAGATAAATGATTACTACTTTTAATGGTCTATCGTCTTTTAAGAAATTCATCAAACAATATAAACAAAAATCCCGACAAAATTGCCGGGATTTTTCAAACAAGGGTATTTAAATTTTCTTAGATTAAGAATGCATTTTGCTTTTCTTTTCAAGCAATACTTCTTGAGACTCTACGTGGTCAGGATCAGGCACGCAGCAATCAACTGGACAAACAGCAGCACATTGAGGCTCTTCGTGAAAACCTACACATTCTGTGCATTTTGAAGTTACGATGTAATAAGTTTCATCACTAACAGGAGTATTTCTCTTTGTAACATCTACACCATCAATCTCTCCTGTTGAACTGTTTCCATCTGCCCAAGCCCATTCTGCACCTGCTTCGTAGATTGCATTGTTTGGACATTCAGGTTCGCATGCACCACAATTGATGCATTCGTCGGTAATCATAATTGCCATATCAAATAATATTATTAGGTTGAATTCTATTGCAAGTTTAGTTTTGTTGCTTCAATCCAAAAAATAGAATGAGTCTAAATAATATGAATTATACACAACG
>JBMLOK010000349.1:0-5597 GCA_049243005.1 Bacteroidia bacterium
TTAATTTTAAATTTCTAGGACGAGCTTTGATTCTTGGATTATATAAATTTTTAATAGCACCTGGAATTGGCATTGTATAAGAAACACCTGAACTATTAGTTGGAACAGTAACATTTGAAGAAAGTACCGGACTTGACCAGCCTAAAACTGAACCTCCGGTTGAACTTGTCCACGCTACATTTTCTAGTCTAAATGTGCTTGCGCAAGTTGAAGAAGTTTGAACAAAGCGGAATTTACCATAACAAACAGGCAATGTTGCTTTTTTACCCAAACTACGACCTTGACCACCAAAAGAAGCTTTAACCCAATAAGCATTTGAAACTTGTCCAACAACAGTAAGATTCGCTCCACCTAAATCCTGAACCACAGTATTTTTTTGGAATCCCCAATCAGTACTAGTTAGGTTTCTAGAAATAAACTCCAAAGAATCACCAGCTTTTACTTGAGCACTTGTTTCTATATTCATCATATCTTTATGAACATCCATTGTAACAGAAACCGGCTTGCTGAAAGAAGCTACAAAACCATTTGAATTAGAAATCTCAATATAAGCAACAGCAGCATCAATACTCACATACTTAACTGTTTGATTGTTTTTATATTTAACAGAGATTTCACCATTCTCATCACCTTGAGGAGTGTATTGTAAAGCCTCAGATTCAGGTGAGAAATAATAAACTTTTGCATCAAATGAACCACTTAAAGTATTACCGGAAGCATCCAAAAATTTAGTACCTGCAGGAATAGTTAACGACATACCGGTATTAATGGTAGGAACTTTTGAAGGAGTGATTGTTAAATCAGCGGCTAATCCATCAGCAGTATTATCGACTTTTACACTTGTTTTTGTAATGGATTCAGGAAGATTGTTTAATGATACCATTGGAATATCAAAACTTTTTGACTCAGCATCAGTATAAATTAATGTTGAGGTTGAAGCTAAATATCCTTCTGCACTAGCAGTCACAGTAAAGTTTAGTGGATTTGTTTCAGATGGAATTGCTTCTTTTAGGATGGAAAGATTGATCATTCCGTTAGCAACCTTGAATGTTTTTGTTCCACTAATTTCATAAATTTTACTTGCACCTGAACCTGAAATTTCAATTTTAACTTCTTTATCAACAATAGCAGAACCAGTTGCCTGATCAACAAATTGCAAAGAGAAATTAACTGGCAATAATTTTTCAGTATCAATTTTTATTTGAACATTTTCTGTGGGGTCTTTTAATTTACAGCCTCCAAAAAAAAGGACACCTGATAGTAAAAGTACTTTACTTATATTTATTATTTTCATAATCTTAATATTTAATTGATTTTAACATTGAACTGAAAATTCAAAACGGGATGCCATTTGTAATCAACCATATTACCTTCAAAAACTGAAGCTTGGTCGGCAGTTGGACTAATCATTCCTGTTGGATTTAAAGTAACTTTAGGAGAACCGATATGGTAAGCACCCATGTCAATTGTAAAACTTACTCTCTTTTTAGGTACATTTCTACCAAATCCAATTCCTAGATAAGGTGCAACAGCATTCCATTTGATATCCATATTAAACACACCTAATTCTTCTGGTTTTACAACTATTTCGCCATAAGTGAAACTCTCTTTTAATTGACCGGTAATACCAATATTATTGTTTGGCATGCCTGCTCCGAAAGTAAATCTGAAACTGGCTGCTCCTGGATGCCAATCTAATTTGGCACTTGGAATACCCAAAGCGATATCTGCATCAACAGCAAGTGTTCGCTTATCCACGTCTAATTCTAAAGACTGTGCAGTAGCTAACATGGCATAGCCCAATCTTAAATCAAAAGATCTGCTTAATTTTTTACTCAATTCACCACCATAACCTGCTGTGCCGGCTTTTACACCCAATGCCCAACCTGTTCCGAATGAGAATGAATAAGGATTACTTTTTTCTGGTTTGGCTGCCGGGACTTCAGCCTTTTCTTGAGCAAAGCTTTCGAAGGCAAATAAGCCAAGCAATGCAAAAATTGAGAGTATTTTTATTTTCATTTTGTTTTGGTTTAGAACAAAGTATTTAATTTCATACCTATTCTTTGGTTGAAATGTTTAATTGGCGCCTTTTAATATTCAATTGGAGCAAAAAACCATATCAAACTTCACAAATATATCATCAAAATTCACAAAAGTACGAAAAATAATCCTTAAATCTGCATATTTGGACAAGGTCAGCTGTGTTTAATGAAGCAATTCTACTTTTTGTTTGTTTTTAATATTTTAATCCAATTGGGGATATGGGCTAAAGGTGAAAAGACATTAAAATTAGAAAATAAACAATCACTTGGCACAGTTGACACAAACTATATAAAAAAACTTTTTGTTAACTTTAGCCAAATTAGGTATCAATCTAAAGACAGTTTAATTACTCAAGGTAAAATCATTTTTAACCTAAGTAAAAAAATAAACTGGAGCTATGGAATTGCTTCATCATCAGAGAGAATAGGTCGGGTTTATTGGTCGGTAGGACAATATGATTCAGCCTTATTTTACCATTATATCTCACTTAACGAATTTAAGAAATTAAATTACCGGAACCAATATTGGAAAGACTATTGGGATGTTGTGGTTATGATTGGGCAGGATTATGCCAATGCAAGTCAATATGATAAATCCATCATTTATTTAAATGCTGCTTTACATGAATATCAGGATAAAAAAGTTGAAGGTGGAGTAACGTATGTATTGAGTATTTTAAGTTGGGTTTATTCCAGTAAAGGAGATTATGTAACCAGTTCTCAAATACTTTATGAAAAAATAAAAATAGAAGAAAAAAATAAAGATTCTGTTCAAATCATGAGAGCATATTTAGATTTGATTACCAATAATTTAGACTTAAAGAAATTCGATGAAGCAGAAAAACTAGTAGATACTTGGTCTCCATTTGTAGAAAATTTAAATAATCAAGTTATAAACCTTGAGTTTATTATTGACAAAGCAAGAATTGCAGAAAGTAAAAATCAAAAAGAGAATTATCTAAATCTGCGAGAAAAAGAGAAAATCATTGCAATTCGATTAAATGATAATTACTGGATAGCAGATGCATTTGCTGCAATTGGGCATTTTTATTCTTCAGAGCACGACTATAAAACTGCATTAAAGGATTATGATTCTGCCCACTATTATTACAATTCTTATGACCAAAAAAAAGAACTGGTTTCGGTTGATTGTAACAGAACCAAATGTTATTTAAAAATAGGAGATATTACATCTGCAGGAATAGCCATAAATGAAGCATCAAAATACATTCAAACATTTGATAGTGATGTTTCTAAACTTGAATTTTACGAGGCAAAATATTTATATGATAGTGCAGCAAAAAATTGGCCATCAGCATTTAAATACCTCCAATTGTATCATAGTTTATCTGATGTATTATTTAACCAAGCAAACACCCAACAATTATTAGAATTAAAAATAAAACATGAAAGTGATAAACGTGAAAATACCCTTAAAGCAAAAAACGATACCTTTTTTTGGTTTTTAATGGCACTAGCTTTAGTTACAATAAGTATTTTAGGATTCTTCATTGTTTTATATATCAAAAACAACAAACTAAAAAGGTACAGTGAAATTCAAAACGCCATGTTACATGAAATTCACCATCGGGTTAAAAACAATCTTCAATTGGTTTCCGGATTTATGCAATTACAACTCAATAAAACTTCTGATAGTAAAGGAAGAGAAGCATTAGAAGAAAGCATAAACAATATTAATGTGGTTTCACTGGTACACGAAAACCTTTATTCTAAAGCAAGTGATTTAGTTAATCTAAAAAACTATATACCTGAGCTTTGCACAAACATCAAATCAATTTCTGAATCCCTAATTCATCCTGAAATAAAATTACAATGTGAGGAAATTTTCTTAAGTATTGATCAGACAATTCCTGTTGGACTTATTATCAATGAACTTATTACAAACTCTGTTAAACATGCCTTTAAGAACTTAACAAATCATCATAACATAATTGAAATAACTATTAGTGCCCAAAAGAATTTAATTCAAATTTATTATGCTGATAATGGAATTGGTTATGAATCAGAAAATTTAAAGAAAAGTTCAATAGGGATAAAATTGATTAAAATGTTAACACAGGAATTACAAGGAAAATATACCATGAGTGGAATAAATGGTTTTCGTTTTGAATTAGATTTTCGCAAAAAATAGATAAACAAAATGAGTGAATTAAAAAAAGTTTATATAGTAGAAGACGTCTCAATAATTAGGTTATTACTTGAGCAAACTATGAGTGAAAACGGCTTTGATGTGGTTGGATCAAGTGCAAGTGCAGAAGAAGCCTGGAATGAAATTAATTCTCTAAAAATAGATTTGATACTACTTGATATTCATCTTGTGGGCAAAGAAAATGGCATTTGGCTTGGGGATAAAATCAATAAAGAATTACAGATTCCGTTTATTTATATAACAGCCAATCAAGACCAACACAGTTCAATAGAAATATTAGAAACTAATCCAGTTGGGTTCATTGTAAAACCTATTAATCCTATTCAATTAATAACAACAGCTCGCATAGCATTGAAATTAAATGTAATTCATCAAAAAAAGCAGGTTGTTATTCAGGATGGATTAAAATCAATCAATCTAACAATTGATGATATTTTTTACATACAATCTGATGGAAACTACCTGCATATCTATTTAGAAACCACACATTTTCTAATAAGAAATACAATGGATGCCTTTTTAGAAAAGTTGAACCAAGATTCATTTGTGAGAATTCACCAGAGATATACCATCAATACCAATAAACCTTTTCAATTTGACAATGAAAATGTAACTATTAAAGAAACCAGTCTGAGTGTATCGGCTAAATACAAAAAGGACTTGAAATTGAAGTTGAGATAGGAAAAGAGCTTGTCTCAAAAGGCAAAATGAAGTGGCTTAGAATCGAATAAAGGATTTTTTTCTTAGTTATCTGTACAAACAAAAAAGAGGCTGTTTCAACAAGTGAAACAGCCTCCTTTGCTATATAATTCTTTTAAGATAATATTATAAAATCTATCTTTTAATCGCAGTTATTTAATTTAAGTGTAATCGTTCTTTCATAATGCAAAGGTTGTGCAGGAAAAACTGCTGGAGTTTGTAATGGGCTTCTTTGCAAATCATTATCTATTCGGCCTTTTGTACCATAATAGGTAGCAGCTCTATAGGTTGTATTTGTTTTTAAAACACCAATAGGAACTTCTAAAACAGAATAGGCACTATCATCTCTGGTAACTTGAGCTTTTGTTTTGAATTCCATCCAAGATTTACCATCAACAGGCTCATCTTTTGGATAGATTAAAGCACCACTAGGATTTTTGGTAGTTTGATAAACATCTTCTTCAATTAAAAAAACACTTGCTCCCTCTTCCAAAACCACTCTTTTATCCGGACAATCTACTGCAAAATAAACTTTCATTAATTGTGTAACAGAAATTACAGGAAGAGTTATTTCATTTCTAGCAGTTAGCTTGTAAGAAGTCCATGCTTCCTGGGTGCCAATTCTTCGGTATTCTAAATACACTTTATTATAACATTCATCTTCTGGAATTTGAAATCCATAAGTA
>JBMLOK010000350.1:0-10359 GCA_049243005.1 Bacteroidia bacterium
CTCAATTATATCATTCTCCTTTAATCGACTCAATAAGAAATACAACAATTGGTGGATTAGTTTTGGGATTTGGTTTTTTATGGACAGATATTATATCGTATTCAATTGGACTTATAATTGCTTGTCTTATAGAATTTTTACTTAAAAAATTCCTCTAATTCAAAATTGTTTTAATATTTTGCATATTCAAATATTCTATTGTGTTATTCCTTCAAAAATCTACCTACTTACTTATATTCTTAGCCTTTTTTGGTCAGGCTTATGGTCAATGTAGCTATAATTCTGCCTTAGGGGGCCAGAATATGGTTATTAATGGTGACTTTAGTTCTGGCAATACCGGATTTACAAGTGACTTTAGTTTTTCAAATGTAAATCCACTTATGGATGGTAATTATACTATCACTACTAATGCTGCCAGTATACATTTCGGATATGCCGGATTTGACCATACAACAGGTACCGGAAATTTTTTAGCAATAAATCACGGTAGTAATGTATCAACAAGTTGGAAACAGACTGTTACTGTTCACCCAAACTCTAATTATAATTTCTCTGCATGGTTTAGAAATATCGTTAATAAAGCGTTATATCCTGGCCTAGCTTATGCAAAAGTTGAACTTTGGATTAATAATTCGAAAGTAAGTAACAATTTAACCTTAACAGACTTTCCAGATGAGTGGAAGTTAATTGAAACCAGCTGGAATTCAGGATCCAATACTACTGCGGTTTTAGAAATAAAAAATTTAGAAACCGCTACAAATGGTAATGATTTTGCGATTGATGATGTTTCTTTTAAGCAATGTTGCCAATCAAAAGTAAATTTAGGATTAGATAAAATAATATGCCCTGGTGATAGTATACAAATTCAGGCGGATGGTTCTGGAAATTTTCAATGGAATACTACTCCGGGAATACAAAATCTTAATATTTGTTGTCCATTTGTTAATCCCAAAAATACAACTGATTATATCGTTACCCGCACTAATGGATTTTGTATTTCAAAAGATACCATCAAAATTCAAATTAATCCAATAAGTATTAGCCTAAGCGAAAATAAAAATATTTGTATGGGTGATAGCATTCAAATATTTTCCAACCCAATATCAGTAACCGATTTTGTATGGCTACCCAATATTGAAATATCAGATACAAGTACTATTAATCCTTGGATTAAACCAACTAAAAGTCGAACCTACTACTTCTTAGCCTCAAATTCTGCTTGTGCGCTAAAAGATAGTATTTCAATAAATATATATTCAAAAGAAAACTACACCATTATCCAGGATACCGGAATATGTGTTGGTGAGCAAATAAGACTTTTTGTAAATGGAGGTGATAATTGGCAATGGCTTAATCCTTATGAATTAATCGGTCAAAATTTATTCAATCCTTTAATATCTCCCAAAATAGATACTGCATATTATGTAAAAATTGGCTTTGGTAATTGCTTCCTTTTTGACACAATTAATGTTAAAGCAAAACCCAATCCAAAACCATTTGCTGGCCGAGATACCTTTCATTGTGCTGATAAAAGTGTCCAAATATCTGGATACACAAATGGTTCTAGTCAATTAAACTGGAAAACCAATCCTTATTTCATAGATACTTTAAAAATACCTCATTCAGTTTCTGTACAAGGTAGTTATCAATTCATACTTGTTGGGAGAAACAATAATTGTATAAATTATGATACTGTTTTAATTGAAGAAAAAACAAAACCAATTGCAGCATTTAATTTAGACCCAATCCTTGCTTATATCCCAATGGAAGTCACTATTAAAAATCAATCTACTTCCCCGGCATTTTATCAATGGTTTATGAATACACAGTTCATTTCTGGCACAATGACTGATTCAATAATAAAAGTATTTGAACCAAATGATTATAATATAACTTTAATAGTTACAAATGAATTTGGTTGCAAAGATTCAATTACTAAATCCTTCAAAGCATTATTTGAACCTAAATTAAAAATACCAAATGTATTTACACCAAATAATGATGGAGTAAATGATGAATTTAAAATAGAATATACTGAAGGTGGTTTTAATTTAATAGAATATGAAATTTATAATCGTTGGGGTCAGTTATTATATGTTGCAAAAATACCTGAAACTAAATGGTGGAATGGAGAATCAAATGGAAAAGAATGTTCTCCCGGTGTATATTTTTTCATTTTCCATGCAAAAACAATCAATGGTAAAACTTTCAATTCGAGAGGAACTGTAACTTTAATCCGCTAATAACTCACTGAACTTGAAAATCTTTCTTAATAATTTAGGTTTAAAATACTTTTTGAACCTAAAAAAATAACTTTCATTAAATTGTGAACCATTAAGAGAATATGCTAAAAAGAAACTGGCAAATATTAAAATCTATTTTCAAAAGGCTTTATTTAATTATTGCTTTAGTTTCTTTGAATGAACTGATTCATGCTCAATGCACTTATCAAAACAGACTAACACATACAAATCTTGTTACAAATGGCGATTTCAGTTTAGGTAATTCCGGATTTACCAGTGATTTAACTTATTCAACTGCCAATCCGTTAATGGAGGACAAGTTTGTTATTACCACCAATGCTTCTTCTGTACATTTTGGTTATACCGGAACAGATCATACCAACGGCAGTGGTAATTTTATGGTAATCAACCAAGGAATAAATCCCATAATTTGGAAACAAACTATTTCAATAAGTCCAAGTAAAACATATCTATTTGCAGCCTGGTTCAAGAATGTTGTAAAACTCCCCGATTACGCCGGCCTCCCTACTGCTAAAATGGAACTTTGGATTAATGGTTCAAAGGTGAGCAGTACTCTTAATGTTACTGATGCGCCTGATGAATGGAGATTGTTGGAAGCAAACTGGAATTCCGGGACTTCAACAGCTGCTAATTTAGAAATCAGAAATGCTGAAACCTCAACCAGTGGAAATGATTATGGCATTGATGATGTTACGTTTAAAGATTGTTGTCCCGAAAAAGTTGAAGCAGGTCTTGATCAAACAATTTGTTTAGGTGATAGCGCTGTGATTAATGCTACCGGAAGTGGAACCTTTGTTTGGTCTCCCGTTTTTCACATCAATAATATTAATGTTAATAATCCAACTGTAAGACCTCCAGTTACAGCACGATATTATGTTACTGCTACAAATGGTTCATGTGTTTCAAAAGATACCATTCTTATAACAGTGGAACAAGTATCAGCAAATGCCGGTATCGACCAAAAAATATGCGCAGGAGACAGCATTCAACTAAACGGAAAAGTAGTTGCTACAAAATGGGAATGGATACCAACAACAGATTTAAGAGATCCTTTAAGTTTGCAATCGTGGATGGTACCGAAAGCTGCTACAAAACTTATACTAAAGGCTGAAATTACAAATTGTGTCAGGTATGATACCGTTGATATTTCTTTCATCAACAATATCAATGCAAAAGCCGGTAATGATACATTCACTTGTTCAGGAAATCCAATTCAATTAAAAGCAAGTGGAGGCACAAACTATTTGTGGCTTACAAATTATCAAATCAATGATATTAATTCAGCCAACCCAATTGTTAATCCAAAGGTAGATACCAGTTACATTGTTAGAGTTCAGGTAGGTGGCAATTGTTTTGGATATGATACTGTTAAAGTTGCTGTAAATGGAGCGGCAGATATTGAATTAGGGGATAACCTAGGTCACTGTTTTGATGGAGCGGCACAAATTCCAACTGTATTTAAAACGGCTGTTGATTCCTTCATTTGGTCGCCACAAACAGGATTAAACAATACCAAAATTGAACGTCCATTTGCTGCAATAAAAGGCAAACAAACATTTACACTTACTGCTTATAAAAATTCATGTATAAGTAAGGATAGTATTTTGGTTTATGAAATGCCGAAAATCACTGCAAAATTTATTACCAATCCCCAAAACGCTATCGCACCGAGTTATGTTCAATTTATTAATCAATCAATAAATGGCACTCGCTTTTCATGGGAATTTGGGGATGGTTCATTTCCATCACAAGAAGTAAATCCTGTTCATTATTACAAAGATACAGGAGAGTTTATAGCACGATTATTTGCAATCGACAGTTTAGAATGTGCTGATAGAGCTACACAATCCATAATATTAGTAACTGCTCCTTACTTAAAAATTCCAAATGCTATTACAATAAATGGCGATGGTATTAATGAAAAGTTTATTCCAGTATTTAATGAAGAAGCATTTTTATGGTTGAAATATACCATTTACGATAGATGGGGAAATGAAATATATTTTACAGAATATCCAAATGCAAACTGGTGGGATGGAACTATTGATGGTGAACCTTGTCAAACCGGAACTTACTTTTACAAAATTGATGCTTTAGGCCGAAATAATGAGCCATTTAATTTAAAAGGAACACTTGATATACTCAGATAATTTTCGAAAAACACAGTCATTTTTTTCTGTCATTCCAGGTTCTTTTTGTAAAAAATCAAATTTATCAATCATAAACTTCTGATTTATTGCCTTTTATAGGATTTTCACTTTGCCTCGATTAAGTTTATTTTAAGAAATTTTTCGTGTGAAATTGCTAATTTTGAGAGATTGGGAAAACTGAATTCATAATTGATACTCACAATTTTAAAACCTTGTGGACATTTAGGATTTAGTTACCATAAAATTTGAAAAAGGAAACTCATATGAAGATAAAATTACTTAGGTTGATTTTTGCATTTGTACTTTTGGTTGGATTAGGTTCACAGCGATTATTCGCTCAAACTTATTCATGGGCGGTTAAAGCCGCAGGAACCAGTGCGGAAAATACACGTGGTATAGCTACAGATGCTCAACAAAATGTTTATCATTATTTTTATTATAACGGCAGTGTAACCATTGATAGTGCAGGAACACCCATAACAATTACTGGTAATGGTGGTAAAGACTTAGCAATAGTAAAGTACAATTGTAACAAACAATTCCAATGGGTTGTTAAGATTGGTGGCCCTTATCAAGATGGAGGCGATTTCAATAATATGGGAATTGCTGTAGATTCATTAGGAAACATTTTTGCATCAGGTTCTTACAGGGTTCAGTTATTCGTTACATCATCAAATGGAACTACCATTACAAGAGGAGCTACAGGCCCTGTAAGTGTAATAGACAATGCTTTTATCTTAAAAATGACCAACAGTGGTATTGTTCAATGGGTTAATACTGTTATTAGTAATGGTGATGATGAAGCAGGAGGAGTATCTACGGATAGAGATGGTAATGTTTACTTTACAGGATTCCACTCAAACAATGCAACGTTCACTTCAGCAACTGGAACAACAAATTCTACATTAGTAAGTGCAGGAAGTACCGACATTTTTATAGTTAAATATTCAAACCAAGGTGAAATTCTAACTAGTAATAGAGGTGGTGGAAATTTTCAGGATTTAGGAGCATCAATAACTACAGATAGCTTAGGAAATATGTATGTTGCCGGCCAATTTGGATCAGGCGGATCAGGAATTATAACCTTGGGTAATGTCATTTCAAATACCGGAGCATGGGGTGCTTTTGTTTCGAAAGCAGATCCAAATGGAGTGTGGATTTGGGCAAATTCTATGGGACAAGCAGCATCTGAAGGATATTCAAATGTTGTTGTTGATGATTTAAATGACAGAGTATATGTTACAGGTCATTATAATGGAAACTCACAAGTAACGAGCAGACCCGGAGGAACATTCGTAAACGTTACTACAAATGGTCAATTTGATGCAATTGTTGTTTGTATGAATTTAGATGGAGCCAATCAATGGGTCAGAACAATGGGAAGTGTTTCTAATGACTTTGGATATGGTTTGACTTTGGATGCAAATTTAAATGTGATGTTTTCAGGGGAATTTTCGGGTGCAATTGCACTTGGAGCTATAAACATATCATCTTCGGGTAATTCATCAGGTTATATTGGAAGAATTTCACGACTTAATGTACCTCTAAATCTATATAAAATTGGAACTACAAGTCCGGGTTTTAGAGCTGCAGGTGTTTTACACACTGGAAGTTCAGGTAAGGTTTATGTTGGAGGATATTATATTTCATCTCCAGTATATTTTTCAAATGATACCCTAGTAGGGGCGGGTAGTGAAGATGCATTTCTTGCTAAAATTAATGAAAACGATACTACATTCTTAAGAAGTACAGCAACAACAATTCAATGCACGGCAGATACTGCATATTTGTATATTCCAAATAAAAAATTTGGAACATACCATTGGTTAAGAAATGATACTTTAATGACTATAACTTCTGATAATCGTTTTAAAACGAATATCGGAGGTACCTATAAGGTCGTAAGTTTAAGTCCATGTGAACCAAATGACACTTCAATTGCCATTACGGTAAATAAACTAACAACCTTTGTTACACCAAGATTAGGTGATAAAACTATTTGTAGATTTGATAGTACACAACTTGGTGGAAATCCTATCTACAATTATGCATGGACTCCTGGAACCGGATTAAGAGATTCTATGGCTGCAAGCCCATGGACATTACCTTTAACCAATACTACTTACTTTGCAACCATCAGTTTCCAAGGGTGTACAGCCCGTGATACATTAATCGTTACTGTTAACCAGAATTGCTGTATTACCTGTTCAACTCCCTATGATATCAACCAAGGTTTAGTTGCTTGTTATCCATTCAACGGAAATGCAAACGACGAAAGTGGCAATGGAAACAACGGAACAGTAACAGGAGCCACACTTACCGCTGATAGATTTGGAGTTGCAAACCGTGCGTATTTATTTAATGGTTTCAACAATTTTATTAATGTACCTAACTCCGCAAGTTTAGCTTCACCTACAAATGAAGTAACCATTGCATTCTGGGGAAGGATTAATGGATTTTATACCTTTAACCCGACTACAATTTTTGCATCAGCGGTAACAAAAGGCAGTTCAACCACAAACTACCAATATCGTTTTTCAGTAAAAAATAATGGAATCCTAAGTTACAATAACAACAGACAATGGAATTTTACTGTTGGGACAAATACGAATTTAGCAACCTGGTATCACTTTGCTGTAACAATGAAAGATACCCTGATGATTTATTACAGAAATGGATTACCTGTGGGCTCTTCTACAGTTACCAGTCCTCATACGAGTGCAAGAAATGAAAACCTTAGAATAGGAAGAGGAAATCCAACCAATGCTGCAGACCAATACAATGGAGTTATTGATGAAGTTAAAATCTGGAATAGAGCTCTATCAGGTGCCGAAATTTACAAACTATACAGCTTAAGTTCTATCAACGGATTACCAACTGTGAATGCCGGTACAGACAAAAACATGTGTAAAGATGACAGTGTTTATATCAATGCAACAGGAACTAGTATAGCCAATTTCTTATGGACTCCAAACAGAAGTTTAATGACAGATTCTACTGCTTTAGTTATAAGAACTTGGCCAGCTGATACTACAACTTTCATTTTAAGAGGAGATGTAAGTGGTTGCAAAAACTACGATACTGTTCAAGTGAATGTAATTGATTTCAAACCGGAAGCTGGTTTACCACAAAATATTTGTTATGGCGATAGTGTTCAACTAAATGCTTCACCTGCCTTATTGCACCAGTGGTCACCAAATTTATATATTAGTAATGTTAACATTGCTGATCCATGGGTAAAACCTGATACAACAACCAGGTATTTTTTAACTGCCAACAATGGTCTTTGTACCAGATATGACACAGTTGACATTAATGTAACTAGGGTTTATCTTGACCCAATCCGTGATACAACAATGTGCTTGGATGATAGTGTTCAAATTTCAATTAATACCACCGGAATACTGAGTTATTTGCCGGTAACAGGAATTAGCGATACTACCATTAGTAACCCATATATAAAAGTGGCTTCAAACACTAGTTATATAGTTACCTCAACACTATTTGGTTGCTCTGTTAGAGATACCTTTGAAGCCAATACATCATTACTAAATTTAGACGCAGGTCCTAACAGAGAAATCTGCATTTTTGATTCAATTCAATTAAACGCCGTTGCAAGTACCGGCGCAGATTACAGATGGTCACCAAATTATTTCATTGAAGATACTGCAATTTCAAATCCATGGGTTCGTCCACAAATAACAACGGTTTACTATTTAAGATCACAAAACGGATATTGTGTAAAATACGATAGTGCTGTTGTTACCGTAAATCGTCCGATTGCAAATGCCGGCTCAGATAAAATTATGTGTTTAGGAGATACAATCCGATTCAATGGAACATCAAATGGAATTACAAGCTGGTCGCCAAGTGCAGGAATTATTGATACGGGTGCTATTGCAAGATTGACACCGCTTGTTACTACTGATTATATCATGACAGTAACCCAGGGAATTTGCTCTGCTACAGATACTGTTAATGTTCAAGTTTTAAACTTAACTGTTGATGCCGGAACAAACCAGAAAATATGTTTAGGTGATTCTGCTCAATTAACAGCTTCAGGTGCTTTAAAATACAATTGGTTACCACTGTATGCAATAAATGATACCGGAATTGCCAATCCAAAAGTTGCCCCTATAGTTAAAACAACTTATTATGCAATTGTAACCAATGGTTATTGTTTCAGATTCGATTCAGTTGAAGTTGATGTTCAATCGGTAAATGCTCAGGCTGGTTTGGATACTTCAGTATGTGAAGGTGAATCTGTAAGACTAAGTGCAAATGGTGGAACAAATTATGTTTGGTCACCTGCAACGGGTGCAGATAATCCAAATATTTCAAACCCGTTAATAACACCTACCGGTTCCGGAACATGGGTAGTAAAAGTAAGTGATGCATTAGGTTGTTCTGATTACGATTCATTAGATATCAAAATCCATGCTTACCCAACAATTGAAGCCGGACCAGATTTGAAACACTGTCCTGATGATATTGTTCAAATTAATGCAACTGGAAAAGATTATACATCCATTATCTGGACACCGGCAACCGGTTTAAATGACAGATTAAGTTTAACTCCATTTGCCTCTGTTAGCTCAAATACAACTTATGTTTTAACTGCAAGAAATTATCAGTGCGCAAAATATGATACTGTAACAGTTTCACTACCTCCTCCAATTTCGGCTGCCTTCGATTTAAGCACAAATCAAGGTAATGCACCATTATTGGTTCAGTTCACCAATAATAGTTTAAATGCTCATTTTTACACCTGGACATTTGGACCTGTTGGAGCAAGTTCAACATTAAAAGACCCTGCTTACACTTATACAGAAAAAGGATTTTTTACAGTAAAACTGACTGTTGAAGATAGTACAGGTTGTATTGATACAATTTCTAAAACTGTTAATGTTGATATAACAGCAAGCCTTTTTGCCCCAAATGCATTTACTCCAAATAACGATGGTGATAATGATGTATTTGCCTTTACTTATACAGCTTCTGAATTTGAGTACCTTGAATATAGAGTATTCAACAGATGGGGTGTAGAAATATTCGCAACCAGAATGCCTGGAGGTCAATGGTGGAATGGAACAGATGGAACAAACCCTGCACCGCCCGATACCTATACTTATGTAATGAGTGCCAAAGATAAATACGGTAAAAAGTACAAACTAACTGGAAGTATCTTCTTAATGAGATAACAAAAAAAATCCCGCAATTGCGGGATTTTTTTATGCTTTTATCAGTGTAAATCAATAACTGAACAAAATCAAGAATTTTTATTCGGTCTCTCCATTTGATTCCCTTAATTTAGCAGCGCAAAAATTAAAGCCATATGTCATTCAGAACAGAACATGATACCATGGGCGAGGTACAAGTACCTGCCGACAAGTATTGGGGAGCGCAAACAGAACGCTCAAGAAATAATTTTAAAATTGGCCCTGAAGCCAGCATGCCAAAAGAAATTATTTATGCATTTGCTTACTTAAAAAAAGCTGCAGCACATGCCAACATGGATTTGGGAGTATTAAGCAAAGAAAAGTGCGATTTAATCAGTAAAGTTTGTGAAGAAATTCTTACAGGTACCCTAGATGGTGAATTTCCATTAGTAATCTGGCAAACAGGTTCAGGAACCCAAAGTAATATGAATGTGAATGAAGTTGTTGCATATCGCGCACACGTTCTAAGTGGTGGTTCTTTAAACGATGAGAAAAAGGTTTTACACCCAAATGATGATGTAAACAAATCTCAATCGAGCAATGATACTTACCCAACCGCTATGCACATTGCTGCATATAAATTGGTTGTAGAAAATACAATTCCTGGAATAAAATTATTAAGAGACACATTTGCTGCTAAATCAGAAGAATTCAAAACCATTGTTAAAACCGGAAGAACCCATTTCATGGATGCTACTCCTTTAACATTAGGACAAGAATTCTCTG
>JBMLOK010000351.1:0-1178 GCA_049243005.1 Bacteroidia bacterium
TTAATAAATGAAGCTAAATCTTGCATTTGTTTTCCGTTTAAAGAATTCTGCCATGAAATCATACCTTTTGCAGGCACACCATATTTAATGGTTTTGAAGATATCATTTACAGAACCACCATGTAACCAATAATCATCAGTTAAATTAGGACCAACTTTACCTTCACCATTATCACCATGACAAACAGCACATTTTTCTTTGTATAAAGTAGTACCTGAAGTTAATGATTTTTCATCAGTCATTAGTTTCACTGAATTTTCATCAATTGCATTTCCAGCCAATTTCAAATAAGCTTCTTTTTCAGAATTTGCAACTGCTACTTGTTCTTTGTATTCATCATCCTGAAGTTTTGAAAACTTGAAATAATGGTAATTGAATAAGTAAATAATTGCAACAATGATAGTAGTATAGAAAATAAAGTTGAACCAAGGTGGAGTAGGATTATCTAATTCACTGATACCATCAAAATCTTCATCCATACGAAGTTCTTCTTCTGTTTTTTCTGATTTAACAGCTGCGAATCTATCCCACCAGCTAAGTTGTGGACGACCATCAGTATTTTTTAAACCTTTGACAGCGTTAGTAAGAATGTTCAACAATAAGAAAAGGAATACCAATAATACAATGTTTACAGCTATTAAAACAGCTGAAAGACTTACTGGTTCCGATGCAGCCTTAGTGGCTTCCTGGGCATTTGTCACTCCTGCTAAAAGAATGAGAACGGCCAAACTGAAATATTTTTTATTCATGAGTTGCATGGGTTATTTAATCTAAGGGTTTATTTTTCATGTCATTGAAATAAGTCTTATCTGTTTTCCATATCCAGATTAAAACTCCTGCAAAAAAGCTCATGAAAACTATAAGTGAGAATATCAAATATCCGTTCTCAATCCCTGTCATTGCTGAAATATGTTGTCTAAACATTGTTTTAAATTTTAATGGTTACAGAATTCAAATAAGACTTAAAATGAAATTTATTTACTTGCTGTTTTACTCAATTTAATATCAGTTCCCAGTCTTTGTAAGTATGCAATCATGGCAATAATTTCCTTGTTTGCATCAACAGGATATCCCTCTTTAACTAAACCTGCTGCAATTTTTTCTGCTTGCACTTTTAAATCAGCTTCAGCTTTTTCTGCATATCCTTTTTCATAAGGAACACCTAAAGTTTGCATAGC
>JBMLOK010000352.1:0-2741 GCA_049243005.1 Bacteroidia bacterium
GTCTATCAGCCCACATCCTTGGGAAAATGGTACAATCTTTAGGATCGTAAATACGCTCAATTTTTTCTCCGGTTTCTTCATATTTACCATCAAAACCTTTGGCATATTGCATATTGCCTTTTTTAACATCAACCACTTTGGCATAGAAATACTGACCATAAACCAAAGGATTTTCACCGTATTGCTCACGATTTAAGTAACTCAATAATGAGAAAGGTTGATCAGGATTGTTCATATCGATTGGCGGATTTGCCAAAGAACGAATGATAATCATGCTGTAAGAAGAGTAGCCAATTACAACAAAAGAGAAACACAAAACAATTAAGTTAACCATTTGCATGGCTGCTTCTTTTTTGAATACGAAATAGTAAATAACGGCACCTAAAATTCCCCAGAATAAGAAAGCACCAATACTTGCATTGATAATAAATGAAGAAAGTGCCATGGCAGCAAAAGAGCCAATTGCAACATATAAACTTACAGAACTCTTAGTATGAGTATAGTGTAATGTGCTGGCTAATAAAGCTAATAACAATGCAATCATTAATAAAGCACCGGCATTAAAATTAAAGCCAAAAGAGTTAACCATTAAATAATCTAATTTGGTAGCAATACCAGGTAGTCCCGGGATAATTCCAAATTGTACAATTCCAATAGCTAAAACCGCAACCGCAGTAGCTTTTAAGAAACCATTTGTTGTAAAGTGGTTTTGTTTGAAATAAACTACGTAAACAATTGCTGGAATAACCAATAAGTTCAATAAATGGACACCAATAGCTAAACCAATCAAGTAGGCAATTAATACCAACCAACGGTTTGCATCTTTTTCGCCAGCAATATTTTCCCATTTCAAAATACACCAGAAAGTAAGTGTAGTAAAGAAACTCGACGACGCATATACCTCAGCTTCAACTGCTGAAAACCAGAAAGTATCTGAGAAATTTAAAGTTAATGCACCAACGATTCCTGAGAACATGATTGCAATTGACTGCCAACCTTCAGCTTCGCCACTTTTCACCAACATCTTTTTTGCAAGATGTGTGATTGTCCAAAACATAAACATAACAGTTAAAGCACTGGTTACGGCAGAAACCATGTTCACCCAAAAAGCAACTCTGGTAACATCATCACCAGCCATCAAAGAGAAAACTCTACCAATCATTAAAAAGAGCGGAGCTCCCGGAGGGTGACAAATTTGCAAACGATAAGAAGCGGAAATAAACTCACCGCAATCCCAAAAACTCACTGTTGGTTCGAGGGTAAGTGTGTAAGTGGCAAGGGAAACTGCGAAGAGAATCCAGCCCAGCACATTGTTAAACTGATTGTATTTATTCATTTCAAAAACAAAAATTGTTCGATTTTACATTACACATCAAATACTTAAAGGTTCATTTTCTTTAAATAAATAAGGTGCTTTGATTTGCAGGCCGAAGCCTAACAGGCAAACATAAATGATTTTGAATAAGCCGCCAAATAAAGAAAACCTGAAAAGCCCTCTTTTTTCTGATTTTTTTAAAAGAGATTCCCCTGAAATGCCATTTTTGGGGAATAATTTAGAAAAGAGAGGCTGTTTTGCTATCTTTGCAGGTCAAAATCCTTTAATAATAAGTCCCTGTGTCGAACAAAGTACTTGTAATTGGAGGTGGAGCTGCAGGATATTTTGCAGCAATCACCTGCGCACAATCAAACGAAAACCTTGAGGTTATTCTGTTAGAAAAATCTTCTAAAACCCTGCAGAAAGTAAAAGTTTCCGGCGGCGGTCGTTGTAATGTTACGCATGCGTGTTTCGATTTAAAGCAGCTTTCTCAGAGTTATCCGCGTGGCGAAAAACAAATGAAAAGCGCTTTTAGTCGCTTTCAACCCAAAGATACCGTTGAGTGGTTTGAATCGAGAAAAGTAAAGCTTAAAACCGAACCCGATGGTAGAATGTTCCCTACTACCGACGATTCACAAACCATTATTGAGTGTCTTGAAAAGGAAGCTAAAAAAGCTAAAGTTCAAATCCGACTAGAAACTGCAGTTCGAAAAATTGTTCCTAGTTTTCATGGTGGTTTTGAAGTGTATTTAGAAAACGGAGAAAAAATTCCTTGTAAAAAAGTAATCGTTGCAACCGGTGGAAGTCCAAAAGCTGAAGGTCTTCAATGGTTAAAAGAACTAGGTCACCGCATCGAAACTCCTGTCCCTTCTTTATTTACATTTAATATTCAGGATGAAAAATTAGCTGAACTTACCGGTATCAGCATGAATCCTGCAAGAGTAAGAATTTTAAATTCCAAACTCGAAACTACCGGTCCTGTTTTAATTACGCATTGGGGTTTAAGTGGTCCGGCTGTTTTAAAAGCATCTTCATTTGGTGCAAAATATTTGGCTGAAAAAGAATACGATTTTGAAGTAGAAATCAATTGGCTGGAAGGTAAAAAAGAAGATGCTGTTCGTCAGGAGCTCATGAACTTAAAAGCCGCTAATCCTTCAAAACAAGTTGCCAGTTTGTTTCCATTTATCATGCCTAAACGACTTAGTGCATATTTAATGGAAAAGGCAAATTTAGATGGTCATTCAAATTGGGCAGAAGTGAGCAAAGAACAAGTGAATCAGTTAATTCGTTGTTTAATGTATGATACTTACCATGTAAAAGGTAAAACTACTTTTAAAGAAGAGTTTGTTACCTGTGGTGGCATTCATTTGGATGATGTTGATTTTAAAAACATGGAAAGCAAACGCATGAAAGGTTTACATTTTGC
>JBMLOK010000353.1:0-1129 GCA_049243005.1 Bacteroidia bacterium
GTGGCTCAGATTTTTTGTAGAACATTTCACCATTGATAAGAACACCTTTTTCGAAAGATTTTTTAGCATTATCCCAAGCACCACCTGCATTCGATTGGAAAATTCCCATCAATACACCAGATACAGTAACACCAGCTAATAATCCACCTAAAACTTCAGGGCCAAAAATAAATCCTACGATTAATGGAGTAATTAAAGCAATAGCTCCAGGTAACATCATTTCACGAATAGAAGCTTTTGTAGAGATAGCAACACATTTTTCATATTCAGGTTTTGCTTTGTATTCCATAATTCCAGGAATTTCACGGAACTGTCTACGAACTTCTTGTACCATGTCCATAGCCGCTTTACCTACAGCTTGAATACACAATGCTGAGAAAATAAATGGAATCATACCACCTACAAATAAACCTGCTAAAACAGGAGCTTTGTAAATATCAATTGCATCAATACCTGCAATACCTACGAAAGCAGCAAATAATGCCAAAGAAGTTAATGCAGCAGATGCAATAGCAAATCCTTTTCCAGTAGCAGCAGTTGTATTACCAACAGCATCTAAATTATCTGTTCTTTCACGAACTTCAGGAGGTAATTGACTCATTTCAGCGATACCACCTGCATTATCTGCAATTGGTCCGAATGCATCAATAGCTAATTGCATAGCAGTTGTTGCCATCATTCCGGCAGCAGCAATTGCAACACCATATAAACCTGCAAAATGGTATGATAACATAATACCACCAGCTAAAGTTAAAATAGGAATAACTGTAGATTTCATACCAACTGATAATCCACCAATGATATTAGTAGCGTGACCAGTTGAAGATTGTTGAATAATAGAATTAACCGGACCTTTACCCATTGCTGTGTAATACTCAGTTACAATACTCATGATAGCACCAACTACTGTTCCAACAACGATAGCTAAGAATACATTTAATTTAGTGAATTCATAACCACGTAAATTCAAAGAATCTGGTAACATCCAGTTTACAACAAAATAAGAAGCTGCAACAGTTAATAACATTGAAGACCAGTTACCTAAGTTTAATGCGTTTTGAACATTTGATTTTTCATCTTTAATAGTTACAAACCAAGTTCCAACGATTGAGAATAATATACCTAAACC
>JBMLOK010000354.1:0-1032 GCA_049243005.1 Bacteroidia bacterium
TTCATGATTGTTTTTTGATACTTACCTAGTTCATGATTTTTTCAATTTATGCATTGAAGGATGGTTTCAAAAAATTCCAAGATGCATAAACTTTTGGGGATTGTTTATGTCATTTCTTTATTCTGAATAACAAATTTTTAAGCGGTCATTTTTTTATTCAACTTGTTGTAGAGTTCTAAAATCCGGGTTTTGTTTTTTAGTAATCCGGCTCCACTAATGCCGGCCTTTTTTGCACTCCATACTTTGGGAATGGAAAATTTTCCTTGGGCTAAAGAATACATCCAGAATAAATCGATAAAATTTGCCAGAAGATTAATTCTATAAAATAGACTTGGAATTTTTGTCTCAAATCCTAGTTTCTGAATGGTGCGCTCATTAAAAAAGTAGGAGGTACCAACAATGCTTACTGTTTCGGGAATTTCCTTGTTTTCCAAACCTTGAATGATGTTTAACAAGCCTTCTAAATGATACATCAAGAGTCTGTTTTTGAATTCAGTTCCTTTCTTGAATTTCCTCATCACAAATAGATAATCAAAACTCGTCCCGCTGTGCATATCGATTTGATTATTGTTTACCATATAACCAAGTAACATGGGAGAATAATAAGTATAAATACCTGTAAGCTTAAAGAATGGCGTACATGTAAACTGACTTATTGGAGTATAAGGGATGAAAAGCAGGTAATATAGGGGTTGCTCAAATCCCAATTGAATGATTGAAAGTGCAGGCAGAAATCCGAGTACCAATAAGAGCAGCGCTTCAATCCACTGTAATAGTTTGGGTTGATTGTAAAAGTTGTTCATATAAAAGGCAATAATTAAGGATTTATAAAAGTCAAAAATGCAGTTTGATTAGCGAATATTTCTAAATGACATTTAACTTTTTTCTATTATTCTACCACATTCTCAATAATTAAATATATTATCTATCACTCTCTCACTTATCGTTCTCTTCAACTCTTCTTTCAACTCATCTCTTAACCAAAACAAGACTATCCTGGTAATCAAGTCCATCTTCATTGCACCAGCGGCC
>JBMLOK010000355.1:0-3183 GCA_049243005.1 Bacteroidia bacterium
CACGTAGTTTTTCAATTGCTTTAAAAAAGTACAGCAGGTATAAAATGTATGAGCTGATTGCAACGGATATCAATCCTTTGTCGATGGGTTTATACCAAACAGAATTGTTTAGCAAATCGTATGTGATTCCAAGATGTACTGATGCAGCTTATTGGGATAAAATTGAGGAGATTGTTAAAACACATCAAATTGATTTGGCTGTCATTCTTCCAGAATTGGAAGTAATGGAATGGAGTAAAAGAGCTGAAGAAGGCAAACTACCATGTAAAGCATTATTACCGGGAAGTAAAATTGCCGGATTATTGGTTGATAAGGCACAAATGACTGAATTACTAGATTCGTTGGATTTGGTTCCGCCTTCTGTTGAATTTGATAGAAATACTGCTGATTTTTCAAGTGTATTCAATAAATTAGGGAATGATTTTTGGGTTAGAAGTTCCAGTGGAACATCTGGTTTAGGTTCATTAAGAGTAGATGGTGAAGAATCATTGAAGAACTGGGTTCAAATCAATCCGGGTGTAAAAACCTTTTTAGCCAGTAAGTTTTTACCTGGTAGAAACCTTGCCTGTAAATTACTGTATTTTAATGGAAAATTGATTCGTTCGGCATGTGGTGAAAGGGTAAATTATATCATGGCAAAAGTGGCTCCTTCCGGAATCACAGGAAATACCTCTTTTGGACGTTTATTAAACGAACCTAAATTGGTTGAAGTAGCAACTAAAGCAATGGATGAATTGTTTAAAGTTTCTGGAAGTCCGAAGCATGGTTTCTTTACTGTAGATTTTAAAGAAGATGCAGATGGAACACCATATATAACTGAAGTAAATGTAAGACACGTTGCCTTTACACAATGTTTTGCAGCAGGTGGAGCTAATTTCGCAGAAGATACAATCAGAATTATGGATGGCGATCCGAATTATGATTATAACTATAAAATGTACGAATTCGAAAAAGGATTAATCTTCTTAAGAGATGTTGATTCTTTACCTATTATGATGAGAGAAGAAAATCTCTTGAAACTAAACTAAACCTCCTGTTTATTGATGGCCGATAAGTTTGCTGTTTATGGCGCAGGAGGAATGGGTAAAGAGGCTGATTGGATAGCTGAATCAAACCAATCCAATCTTGAACTAGCATTTTTTAATGATGATGATTTAAATGTAAATTCATGTAATACCAAGCCGGTAATACATGAAGTTGCTGAGAATTTTCCACTGGTGATTTCCATTGCTGAACCTGCTATAAAAGGTAGGATTGTAAGCAAACTGGGAGCACAACAATTATATGTCAACTTAATTTCTGAATCTGCTAAAATACATTCATCTGCTCGTTTAGGGCTAGGATGTATTTTGGGATTTGATGTAGTGGTATCCTGTGAAGTAAAAGTTGGTCATCATAGTTTAATCAACGCAAGGAGCATCATTGGGCATGATTCTGTTTTGGGGGATTTTGTTTCCATCATGTACAATGTGAGTATTTCAGGAAATGTTAAAATTGGTGAAGGAACTTTAATTGGTTCCGGAGCAGTAATTTTACCAGGAATACAAATAGGTAAAAATTGTAAAATTGGAGCCGGTGCCGTTGTAACAAAAAATATTCCTGATAATTCTATTGCAGTTGGAGTTCCGGCAATTGTAAAATAAACGATATGAATAAAGAAAAAATATGGCTTTCATCTCCGCATATGGGAGGGAAAGAAAGAGAATTTGTAACTGAAGCTTTCGATAGCAATTGGGTTGCACCACTAGGTCCAAATGTAGATGGCTTTGAAAAAGACCTGGCTACTTTTACAGGTACTGGTTATGCTGCTGCTTTATCATCTGGTACTGCAGCTATTCATCTATCATTAATCATGTTGGGTGTAGGTCATGGTGATTTGGTAATTTGCCAAAGCTTTACCTTTAGTGCTTCAGCAAATCCAATTGTTTACCAAGGTGCAATTCCTGTTTTTATTGATTCCGAAAAGGATACCTGGAACATGAGTCCTGAACATCTTGAAGCAGCTTTAAAGGATTTAGCAGCAAAAGGTAAAAAGCCTAAAGCAATAATCCCTGTTCATTTATATGGTATGCCTGCAAAAATGGATGAAATTACAAAAATTGCCGCAGCATATGGAGTGCCAATCATTGAAGATGCTGCTGAAGCATTGGGCTCTTCATTGAATGGAAAGGCTTGTGGTTCATTCAGCGATTTTGGTGTTTTATCTTTTAATGGAAATAAAATCATTACTACTTCAGGTGGTGGTGCATTGATTTCAAATAAGGAAGAGCACATTAAAATGGCCAGATTTTTATCAACTCAGGCTCGTGATAATGCTCCTCATTACCAACATTCACATATTGGATATAATTACAGAATGAGTAATATCTCTGCTGGTATTGGAAGAGGTCAAATGCTGGTTTTACAAGACCGTGTAAACCAACGCAGAAAAAATTATGAGTTTTATAAAACTCAATTGGCAGGCTTTGATGGAATTGAATTATTGGAAGAAAAAGATGGCGCTTATTCAAACCGCTGGTTAACATGTATAACTGTTGATCCTTCAAAAACAAAAGGAATTAGCAGAGAAGATATCAGATTGGCATTAGATGCCGAAAATATTGAAAGCAGACCTTTGTGGAAACCAATGCACTTGCAACCGGTTTTTGCGGATGCTCCTTTTTATGGCGATGGTACTGCTGAAAAGTTATTTGAAATGGGACTTTGTTTACCTTCAGGTTCTAATCTTTCAAATGAAGATTTAAACAGAGTTATTGATATTATCAAAACGGTACTTGCTTAAAAACATTTAGGATGTTATTTAATTCACTCATATTTTTAGTTTTTCTGCCCATAGTATTTTTTATTTACTGGTTTCTTTTAAAGAACAATGTAAAACATCAAAATATACTTCTCTTGTTTTCAAGCTATATTTTTTATGGCTGGTGGGATTGGATGTTTTTGTTTTTATTGATGTTTTCTACCGGTCTTGATTACTATTCAGGTTTGAAAATTCATGATGCTAAAAGTGAATTAAGTAGAAAAATTTGGTTGGTTTTAAGTGTTTCAATTAACCTGGGTTTTCTGGGGATTTTTAAGTACTATAATTTCTTTATCAGTAGTTTTCAGGATTTATTGCAGGTGTTTAATTTACAAATCAATGTTAAATTATTAAATGTAATTTTACCTGTTGGGATTTCATTT
>JBMLOK010000356.1:0-2131 GCA_049243005.1 Bacteroidia bacterium
CCCTTTAGCCTATGAAACAGACTGCCCTCTTCTACCCCTAGATGGGCAATCGACTTGCAAGATAATTTATTGTTTTTAATTTCAAACAGGAAAAATAAAAAAAAATAAAAGTTTTATGTGAATGACAATTTCGTGACAATAAATTGCACTATAAATTCAAGTTTTGAAGAATTATTTTTATGTACTTTAAAATAATCCTTCATCAATTTACTTTTCCTTAAATTCTTTTAACCACGAATATCTGGCATCCTTATATGGAGCTTCATTTATGATGGATTTAAGCTTTAAAAGACTACCATAAGGACCTTCTGTGATAAACAAATTAATTAACCATGCAGGCACATCTCCTCCTGGATCAACACTTAAATAATATTCACCTTTTAAAATATCATTTCCGATTGGCCTTATACGCCATTGGGTTTTAGATTTTTTTACTCTTACAACACCTTCAATTTCAGGCAATAAATTAGGAACTGCCTGAGAAACTACAGTTAGTTCCAGCGTTTCAGGATTTTGACGAATTCTATAATGAGAGCATAAATCTCTATCAGAAACTGGCCATGGAGCATGAATTCTTTGGTAAAAATAGAGTTCAGAATCGCCAACAACACTTAAAACTCTTCCTTCTGTGCAATTATAAATCCATTTTGGATACGATTTTAAATCAGTAACTACAGAAACTACAGACGATAAACTTCCTTTTAAATCAAGAGTTGCTTTAATATCTTTTATTGCAGATGACTCAGTATTAGACGTATAAATAAAAATTCCCGGCCCGGTTTTCTTTAATTCCCAATTTGGTTGAGAAACTTTAACCGATGTAATAAGTGCCAGAAATAAGACAAAAACTCCTTTCATTACGTAAATATAAATCAACTTAACCCATAAAAAAAACCTCAGGTAATTTTAACACCTGAGGTTTTGATATTTAACATTAAGCTAATAATTACTTAACTCTTTCTACGTATTCACCTGTTCTTGTATCTACCTTCACTTTATCACCAACATTACAGAAAAGTGGAACTCTTACTTCAGCTCCATTATCTAATGTAGCAGGTTTTAATGTGTTTGTAGCAGTATCACCTTTAAGACCTGGTTCTGTGTAAGTTACTTCTAAAATAACAAAAGTTGGAGCTTCACCACCGATACAAATATCACCTTCAAAAGATACCTTCACAATCATTTCTTCTTTTAAGAATTGAGCAGCAGGTCCAAAAATACTTTCTTCAACATAAATCTGGTCGTAAGATTCCGGGTCCATTAAAACCAAGGCATTTCCGTCTTTATACAAATATTGCATTTCTTTGAATTCAACACGCACCATTTCAACACTTTCGCCAGCACGGTAGCGGTGTTCCATTTGTTTTCCGGTTTTTACGTTTTTAAGTACAACTTGGTAAAATGCACGTAAATTGCCCGGTGTACGGTGTTGGTATTCCATTACTTGGCATAATTCATTGTTATGTTTAATGAAACAGCCTCTAAATAAATCTCCGGTATTAGCCATAATAATCTCTAAAAATTTTCTATTAAAGGGCGAAAATAACCAAATGCCTGAAATTCGCCACTATTTCTTATTTATACATTAATTTATGCAGCAACTCTTCTGTATTCCTGAATTCTTCTTACAATAGCTATCATAAATCCAATAATCATGATAATTGTTCCTGCCCAAACCAAATTAATCCAAGGAAATACAATGGCCTTCATAATAATGAATTCTCCACTTTGATCCTTTTCTGAAGTTTCAATGGTGATACTTCCTTTTGCAGGATCTACACCTTTAAAACTGAATTTTAATTTAGCCTCATCAACCAAAGCATCATAACTAATTGCCTGATTATTTTGAACGCCATACATTGGCATTGCATCATAAACTTTATCCAATGTATGAACCTTTAATTCAGCTCCTAACAATACCTGCAGATTTTTAACATCTAAGTTTTCAGCATCAGCATTTGTGTTTACTCCTACTAAAACAATCCATGCATTATTGGTATAAATGGTATCTCCAGGTTTTACTGCATGAGATTTTGTATTAATAAATTTAGGATCAGCTTTTTGTGATGGAACCGAACTTACATAAGTAAATACATCATGGCTCAAGTAATGTTTGGTATCTGGATTGGCA
>JBMLOK010000357.1:0-6810 GCA_049243005.1 Bacteroidia bacterium
AAATTTCAGGTTTCCAGCCAAGGCTTTCAAATTTTGAAACATCCATTAATTTTCTCGGAGTGCCATCAGGTTTCGAAGAATCCCAGGTAATTTTTCCATTAAAACCAACAGTTCTTTGCACTAATTCTGCCAATTCTTTAATTGTAATATCTGAACCAGAACCTACATTATAAAGATGTTCTGGAAGCACATTTTCAACAGAAAATAAAACTGCTTTTGCAAGGTCATTCACGTGAAGAAATTCTCTGAAAGGAGAACCTGAACCCCAAACTACAACTTCATCATGATTATTAATTTTAGCTTCATGAAACTTCCTGATTAATGCAGGGATTACATGAGAATTCTTTAAATCGAAATTATCGAACTCACCATATAAATTAGTAGGCATTAAACTTGTAAAGTCTTTACCGTATTGAACTTTAACTGCCTCACAAGCCATTACACCTGAAATTTTAGCAATCGCATACCATTTATTGGTTGGTTCAAGATCTGAAGTTAATAAGTATTCTTCCTTTAATGGCTGAGGTGCATGTTTAGGATAGATACATGAGCTTCCTAAAAACACGAATTTATTTACATCATATTTTAAAGAAGCAGTTATCAAATTATTTTGAATCAACATGTTTTCCATCAGGAATTCATATGGATAAGTTGAATTGGCTAAAATGCCACCAACTTTTGCAGCTGAATCAATAACTATTTCAGGTTTTTCAGCACTAAAATAATCGTTTACAGCTTGTTGATTTTTCAGATCAAGTTCTTTGCTTGATACGCCAAAACAATTGGTATAACCATTTGCATTGAGCGTTCTCATAATAGCCGAACCCACCATACCACGATGGCCGGCAACAAATATTTTAGCCGACTTGTTTACCATATTGTTCTTTGTACCATTCGTAAACTATTTCCAAACCTTTACTAAAGTAGAAAGTTGGAGAATAATTCAATGTGCTTTCAATTTTGTTGATACTAGCCAATGAATGTTTTACATCACCTTTTCTTTCAGCCTGATAAATTGGCTCAAGATTAAGTTGGGTAATTTCCTGAAGCATTTTAATCATGTCATTCAACGAAGTTTGTTCACCACAAGCCACATTGAATACTTCATGGTTATTTAAATCTTCATGTAACATAGCTCTGATATTTGCCTGAACTGCATTTTCAACAAAAGTGAAATCGCGACTGGTAATACCATCACCAAAAATTGTAGCTTGTTTGTTCTCTAAAAATGCTTTGCAAAAAAGTGGAATAACAGCAGCGTATGGATTATTAGGATTTTGTTTTGGTCCAAATACATTGAAGTATCTTAAGCCAATACTATGAAATCCATAAATTTTACTAAAAACATCACCATAAATTTCATTTACAGCTTTTGTGATTGCATATGGTGAAAGGGGTTTACCTTCTCTACCTTCTTGCTTAGGCAATTCTTTACTATCGCCATAAGTGCTTGAAGAAGCTGCATAAACAAAACGTTTAACACCGGGATTGTCTTTGGCAGCATTCATCATATTTACAAATCCGGCAATATTTACCATAGTGCTGGTAATAGGATCAGCAATAGAACGAGGTACAGAACCTAAAGCCGCTTGGTGCGTAACATAATCCATACCTTCAACGGCTTTGATGCAAGTTTCAACATCACGGATATCGCCTTTGATGAATTCAAAATTCGGGAAGTCCATGAATGGCTCAATATTTTCGAAATAGCCGTTACTAAGGTTATCTAAAACTCTTACATGACCTGCGCCATTTTTTAGCAAATATTCAACAATATTGGACCCAATAAAACCGGCACCACCAGTTACCAGAAATTTAGAATTTCCTAAATCGCGGGTGTGATAAATCTTATTATATAATTTTGGATTGTACATTTTAATGAGATAATTTTCTAATAGAATTGAATGGTTTATAATCTGGCGTCTACCTGATCTTTAGGAAGAATTCCTTTTACATCATAAACAACACCATTTCCAACCAGGCTTCTTATATTTAATTCAGCAAATTCTTTGTGAGCAACAGCTAATACGGCAGCTTCAAATTTTCCTTCAGGTAATTCATTTACAACTTCAACACCGTATTCATGAATTACTTCTTCTTTAGAAGCCCAAGGGTCGAAAATAACAGGGGTAATATGATAAGTCTGTAATTCTTTGATGATATCAATAACACGTGTATTTCTTACATCAGGACAATTTTCTTTGAAGGTAAAACCTAAAACTAAACACTTGGCATTTTTAACACCAATTTCTTTTTTCACCATCAATTTCACAATTTCTTCAGCAACATAAGCGCCCATTCCATCATTTAATCTGCGACCTGCAAGAATGATTTCTGGATGGTAACCTACTTCTTGTGCTTTTTGAGCCAAATAGTATGGATCTACACCAATACAATGTCCACCAACTAAACCTGGTTTGAATTTTAAGAAATTCCATTTGGTTCCGGCTGCATCTAAAACATCACTGGTATCAATTCCTAATTTATTGAAGATTTTAGATAGTTCGTTTACAAATGCAATATTGATATCACGTTGTGAGTTTTCAATAACTTTTGCAGCTTCTGCAACTTTAATTGAAGCAGCTTTAAAAGTTCCTGCAACGATTACTGATTTGTATAATTGGTCAACTTTTTCAGCAATTTCAGGTGTTGAGCCTGAAGTAACTTTCAAAATTTTAGTAACTGTATGTTCTTTATCACCCGGGTTAATTCTTTCAGGAGAATATCCTGCAAAGAAATCAACATTAAATTTTAAACCTGAAACTCTTTCCAAAACAGGAATACATTCATCTTCGGTAACTCCAGGATAAACAGTTGATTCGTAAACAACGATATCACCCTTTTTTAAAACTTTACCTACAGTTTCACTCGCTTTATAAAGAGGAGTTAAATCAGGACGGTTGTGTTTATCTGTAGGAGTTGGAACTGTAACTATATAATAATTACAATCTTTTATATCATCTAAATTTGTCGAACATAACAAACCAGTTGATTTTCCTTGGTTATTTTGAACCAAAACAGAATTCAAAGTATCTGAATCAACTTCTAGGGTAAAATCATTACCTGCATTTAATTCTTCAACTCTTTTTTTGTTGATATCAAAACCAACAACATGGTGTTTGGTAGCAAAAGCTGCCGCTAACGGCAATCCAACATAACCTAAACCAATGACTGCAATTTTTGTATTATCCATTTTATTTAAACTTATTTTTTCCAAATTAGTAAATCTTGTTCTGCTAAAACTTTGCTTCGTTTTTCCTGAAATTCATGCGGTTTAAAAACTAAGAATCGAATTCTTTTTTTAATATACTTCTCTCCTTTTAAAACCAATTCATGAAAATATTCCTGATTGATATCTCCAACCAAAATTAAATCAATGATTTCGGAACCAATTCCTTTCGCTAAATCCCCTGTTAAGTAAACCTCTTGTAAATCACCGACATTGTTCAAAACTCTTTTAACCAATTCATCTAAACCGGTTATTTTCATTAAGATACTGTTTATGTCTGAAAACAAAGGATGCTCTCTATTTGATTGAAAATACTTTCTGTTTCCTTTACTAAAACTTTTAAGTAAACCTGCTTCTTCCATCTTAATTAATTCTTGCCGGATAGCATTTGTATTATCGCCTAAATCTGATTCTAAATTCCTTAAATAATCTTGCGTATTGCTGTTTAAGAAAAACTTAAGCAATAATTTGATTCTGGTTTTAGATGTGATTAATGCGTCTAACATGGTTTATAGAAACGAGAGCTAAAGAGAATGAGAAGCAAGAGCTAAAGAGAATGAAAAACGAGAGCTAAAGAAAATGAGAAACAAGAATAAGGGAAATGAGAAATTCAATTAATTTTCAATACGATTAAGAGGTGAAGATTGCTAGTATATTAACCTTTCTTCAAATCTCAAAACAATAACCTTTTTAAATGAATCATGAAAACTATTATTTAGTCTTTTCAATTTCATTTAATCTTTTCCTTTTATTGTTAATCAAGGACCTTAACATTGAATTAATTTCAATTAGTTCTTTTATTAAAAAATCAAGATCTAATTTAACTTGCCTTTCTGCTTCCTTAATAATTTTTAATTGAGTTATTAATTCTGCTACAGATCCACATGAATAAGTTAAAAAAACTATGAATTCTTTTTCAGTGTTTCTTTCTGAACCTTCAGCAATGTTGCTTGGTATTGATATAGCAGCAGCTATTAATTGTTCTGCCAATCTATATGGTCTTATATCATCAATTACTTTCAAAATATGAACTGAAACAGAAAAACTTCTCTTATAAACTTCCAGATTTTCGTAATTATTTCTCAAAAACCAATTCTTTAATATTATTATTTAAACTAGAAATTTCTGCTTCAATTATAATTTTGAATACAAAAAGTGATTTTTTTATCTATTCTCAAGTCTTTTCTCTAAAAATCTTCTTCCTCTTTTTTTATACAGCTTCGCTTGGTGAGTCACAGTCAAAGACTTGACAAAATAATAAGCCCAAACAAAATTGAATACTTTTTGTACACAATTATAGCAATACTAAAACTTTCCTCCAAATTAAATCATGGTAAACATTTAATTGACGAGAACTGATGAATAAGTGGTGAAAATACTTTGAGCTTGAAAATTTTCCAAAACTTTAAAACACTGATTAACAGCAACTAAATAAACAATTTGGTTTAAATTGTGGTATTCAAAATAAACTAAGGAATTATAATAGGTTTTAATGGCTTATTTCACTAATAATCAGGATGAAAGATAATTAAATCAGGGAATTAGAGAAATGTTCGATAAATTATAGACTGATTTGAAACTAATTCTACTTTAAAAATGAAGGGGAAATTGAGGAAGATGGGCGTGATAAATCAAACCTCCATTAAAATCTGAACTAAAAAATTGAAGTATAATTAAAAACAAGCGTATTTTGTTATTAACACAATTTATAATTCATTCAATTCAGAAATAAAGTAAAGCAAAGGTTTATAATTTAAAATCAGCCAATTCATTATACCTGATTTCCTCAAATTAATATTCAAAAAGAAATTAAAATTTGGGTTTCATCCAGTCTTGTTCTGGTTTTCAAAAATCGTAATGTCTCAAACCAAACTGATACCTGATTGCAAAACTAACAAAAGCTGCTTTTTCGTTAAACCAATCAATTTCAGAACTGGCTTTTCGATAAGTGAATCTGGCATCAAAAAACAAATTATGTTTAGGCATCCATGTTGTAATCAATTCTGCCAAGTAAGTGTTCACCTTAACACCTTGACCAATTGTATTTCCTAATTCTTTCGTATTGTCTAAATATGATTTTCTAATATTACTTCCCCAATTACTTCCATTGGTATCTAGGCCCTGGGTATAAACAATGAATTTGGCAAAAACTGAAACTCGATTTAAGGGTTGATACCTGACAATCCCAACTAATTCGTTAAAATTTCCCCCTAAAGGATGACCCATACTTTGCCTAAAGTTGCTATATGAATTTCTAGGCAAATAGGATGTATACATATAAGGTCTGCTCACATTAATTTCACCTTGTAAATCAAGATTATTAATTCCAAAAGCATCTATATATTTTAGTCCCCCTTGCGCGGCAAATTTATTTGTAAAAGAACCATTTCCGGCAAACAAATCACCCAAAACCAATTCAGCAATTACAAACTGACCATATAAGGACACCTTCTTTTTAACATTCCATTTTGCATTAAAACCTATGATTGCTTTATCTAAACTGTTTAAGCCATTTTCTACACTTTTATAAAATATAATTGGATTTAGGTAATTCAGCTCAAATCCTGCAGAGGCATGTCCTGAATCTCTTTGAAAGATTATTGTTTCAAAAATTCCAATATTAAAATTCTTTGTTAAGTTCAAACTTAAATGATGTGCAGCCATGTAATGTTTGGGTTGGGGACTTCTCTCCCAGCCAATAGCTTTTCCATTTGGATAATCTCTTAATTCAGCCCAAATATTGGTATAATTTAATTTCCAAAAACGTGTGGTCAATTTTAAATTCAGGTATTCCGGTTGATTGTCACCTAAAATAAAAGTTCTATAACCATCTCCGATAAAATTTCTGGTATGACCAAATTGCAAATCCATAAATTTATTCAGATTAGCTGTTATGTAGGCATTTGAACTAAAATAGCTGACTACTCCATTTGGATTTGGTTTATAATAATTAACATACATATAGGATGAATCATATTCAAACCTATGTCTGATAAAAGAATTTGGTATTAAAATCTCATCACTTATCTGAGAATAAAACCCAATATTTTTCCCAATATTTCCTCTTAATTCTAATCCCCTATTGTTAATTAATGCAAAATTATCCTGATTTTTTTCACTTGAAATTTGGTAGTATAAAACAGGATTAATCAAAATTGAATAATCTGGGTTTACAATTGAAAATAAGGCTGCTTTTTCCTGGTAAAAAGTTTTACCATATTTTTTATTTGATTGCGTTTTTTTGTTTTTGTACCACTCAAAATTATCTGTATTTAGATAATCGATATTAAATTTATCCTGGCTTGTTAATTGAATATTTGAATCATTTAAGTTTTCCAAATACTCAACTATTGATTTTCTTCGATAAGATTTGTTTGAGCTATGGAAATAATCATTGTTTAGTTCTCCTGATTTTATTTCTAATCTATCCAAGACATGCATACTTGTTTGACCAAGAGGTATATAAGTATGCTGAGAAAAGGCATTGAAATGAACGAGCAGAAAAAACAATAGAATGTAAAAATAACCGGATTTTGGCATAAACAAATTTGCAGGGTAAATCTGTCAAATAAAAATTTATT